>NZ_QSTT01000003.1:0-1601 GCF_003438725.1 Ruminococcus sp. OM06-36AC | reverse complement strand
TGCCGAGAAGAGGCAGCAACATTTACAAGAGAAAAGACGGTCGGTTTGAGGGACGTGTCCCGATTGGTCATAAGGAAGATGGGTCGCTGAAATACAAATTTGTATATGCCAGAACGCTTTCCGAGGTAAAGGAAAAGATGGCACAATTTCAAGCTGTTTTGCAGAGCCAGCCAGTTTCTGCTTTGAAATTGACCGTGGCAGAGGCATCTCGTCAATGGCTTTCTGCGGCAAAACTGCGTGTGAAACCGTCTAGTTATGCGCACTATGAGAATGTCATTCGCAATCACATTATTCCGGATCTCGGAACAAAGTATCTCACGGATATGACGACACATCAGCTAAATGATTTTGTCTATGAGAAACTGCAAAGCGGTCGATTGTGCGGAACTGGCGGACTTTCCGCTCGGTTTGTACAGGACATTATGCGGGTTTACCACAGCATAGAACAGTATGCGGTGCAGGAGTATCACATTCATGGAACACATTTCACTATGCCGAAAGCAGAAAAAAAGCAGCTGGATGTTTTGTCTTCTGTGGAGCGAAAGAAGTTGGAACAGTATCTCCTTCAGACAGGATTGACCATTGATCTGGCGATTCTGCTGTGCTTGTTCACCGGTTTGCGTGTAGGTGAATTATGCGGCTTGCAGTGGAGCGATATTGACTTTGAAAACGGAACACTTTCTGTAAAACGAACGGTGCAGAGAGTTTATCGAAATGGCTGCTCTGAGGTGCTGATCGGCTCTCCTAAAAGCAGAACTTCTGTGCGGACAATTCCGGTTCCGTCCTTCTTGTTGACACTGCTGGAGAAGAAAAAGCGACAGGATTTTTTGTACCTGATTACTGGGAAAAGCAAACCGGCAGAACCGAGAACCATGCAGTATCGGTTTCAGAAAATCCTGAAACTTTGTGGTATCCGGAAGGTCCCATTTCATCTGCTTCGGCACACTTATGCTACAGATTGTATTGCCCATGGGTTTGATGCAAAGACGCTGAGTGAATTGCTGGGACACGCTGATGCCAGTATTACGCTGAATCGATATGTGCATTCCTCTATGCAGATGAAGCAGGAATATGTAAATCGACTGCAATTGACGGGATAATGTTTCACCGTCAAAAAATCGTATGGAAAATGCAAAAAGTATCGGAAACAACGTGATTTTTTAGGATTGAATGGTCAATGGGCGGATTTTACGAAACAAAAATGCTTCTTTCCTTTTAGTATCTCCAGCGATAAACCATCTATTCTTCTTGCTTTTTGGGATTTTTTATGGTATTATGGAAATAGAGAGAGAAAAAGATAAGAAAGGGGCGCATTGCGTGATTCGCATAGCAGTAGTAGATGACAATGAAATGATTCGTAAGCAGGTTAAAAGATTTTTGAATACCTATGCCTTAAAAAATTCTGTGGTATTCGAAATCTATACATATGAAGATGGGCACTTGTTGACACTAGATATAAATCATGAGATGCATTTTGATTTAATCTATTTAGATATTGAAATGCCAATCCAAAATGGAATTCAAGTGGGACATTGGATTCGTGAAATCGCTCAGGATGAGTGGATGCAAATTGTATTTATTTCCGGAAAAGATGGCTATGA
>NZ_QSTT01000029.1:0-13835 GCF_003438725.1 Ruminococcus sp. OM06-36AC | reverse complement strand
GTCTTGTTTCCGGTTTTCGTGGTAACCGTAATGACATCGCCGGTCAGAATATCGCCTTTGATTTGTAGATACTCGCCGTTTTCGTTGTAGATGGTCGGAGTCACTGCCACCACTTCCTGCGGAATGTCGCTGGGCAGTGCCTCGATTCGCAGTGTGAATCCAGTTTCATCGCCATCATTGGTAATGGAAAACAGATTGCTGTTGGAATACACACCCAAAGGAAACGGAGCATCGCCCTCCGGAAAAGGAAAGTGAAATGCTCCGATCACGCCGCTGTAGTAGGCATAGAAAATATCCCGGCTGTACCAGTAAATGTCCGGACAGAGAATAGAGATCTGCCCACTGATCTGCTGCTCGAAATTTGACACCTCGCAGGTTTCTACATACCCTTCGGCATAGACATCGATGTTCGCCGTCTTGTACCAGATCTTGATGTATCGGGAAGGCTTGACCACACGATACAGGCGATGCCGCCGTTTCTCGATGCCAATGCCACGCATGGCAAAGGAAATGACTACGTTTCGTTTTTCAATGAAAGCATTGTTAAGGTAGCTGCCGTTCATGCCTGCATAGGTAGAGGTGCTGATTGTTCCAGCCGGAGGGTTGAGTCCGTCTATTTTTGAGGTCATGTATTGGTTGGCGGTGGTGGTTAAATTTATTTGTTCGCTGGATTGGTTTTCGAGGATAAGTGTGAAAAACATGGGCTGCACCCCCTTTACATTTTGGGTTTGATGATGTATAATGGAAACAACAGAGACGTAGGTTCGCTACGCAAAATCGGAATTTAGAGGAGTTGTGGCTTATGAATTTAAAAATGATACGTTTATCCAAACCAAATCCGGATAACCTGTTTTCTAACTATGAAAATCAATTAGAACCGCAGTATTTTTTCACATCCTCGGTTTCAAAGACCTTATTTGAAAATAGCCAAAGAACTTTATTGCAGATTTCTGAAGATGAAATACGGGATTATATCAACAATGATGATCTGTGTAATGATGAAGAGGGAATGTTCCCGAAACGATCGGTGCTTACAGGTGAGTGGTATATTAGGTCAGTATCATTTGAAGATGATATTCTTTCGATTGAAACAGCACTGCTTGGAACTGATCTTGGATATCCAGACGATTATTTGGGATTAGAATTGATATTTATTTATGATGATGAATCGAAAGAATTTGCTTTTGACGGGATAAACAGTTCTGCACTGTAAATTCTGATTTACCGAGAAAAAGGAGCGACTCAAATCGCTCCTTTTTAAATATTCAGTGCATTCCTCGTCAACCGATAAATCTCCAACCGTGACAATGCCTTCGGCGATTGATTCGTCTGATTCACCGTTTTCCGATTGTCTGTGTTGTAATAATTGTTCACTGTGCCACCGGAACTGCCGGACAGCATCGCTCCGGAGATTCCATGCAAGCTGTAATTCAAATCAGAATCCATAGTCAGCTGCATGGCTTTCGCCACACCGCCTACGGCTTTCTCCACATACTTTTTGCTCTTGTCGATGCCACTTGCCAGCCCTTTCATAAAGTCCGGCATCCAACTTTCGTAGTCTGTCAGCGGTCCTTTGTCCGGAACAGAGAAGTGCAGGAAATCCCGAATGGTATCAGCAACGTCCGTAACGCAGTCCGACAGCCAGCCAATGGCACTCTGAATGCCGTCAATGATTCCCTGAATGATATCCCGTCCCCAGTTCCAGGCATCGGAAGCCAGTCCCTTGATATATCCCACAGCGGCATCAAACCCATTCTGAATGGTGGATTTGATGCCGCTGATTTTGTCGGAAACCGCAGAACGAATGTTGTCCCAGATGCTGGACACCGTAGAAGAAATGCTCTGCATCACGTTGGAAATGGTGCTCTTGATGCTGTTCCAGATGTTAGATACCACCGATTGGATGGCGTTCAGAACATTGGAAACCGCAGAAGAAATCTGATTCCAGATAGACGATACCACAGAAAAAATGGCATTCATCACACTGGAAATCGTGCCGGAGATGCTGTTCCAGATGGAAGAAACCACATTCCAGATTGCTGACAAAACAGAAGAAATGAAACCTGATACCGCATTCCAGATGGTCGTTACCGTATCTTGAATGGTATCCAAAACCGTGGAGACCGTGGTAGAAATGGCGTTCCAGATGGTTTCAAAGGTCGTTCGGATGCCCTCTAAAATGGGCGTTAAAAACGCCACGATCGCATTCCAAATGGCATTGATCTTCTCCGAGATCCAGTCCATGACTCTGCCCACAATGATCTGAATGGCTTCAAAAATCGTCTGAAACAGATAACCAAATGCCGTGATCAGCGGTTCTAAGGTGGTGTAAATGGCATTCCAAACGGTCGTAATGACGTTATGAATTGCCTGAAAGACCGTAGAAACCACATTGTAAATGGCATTGAAAATCGTGCTGAAAAAGTTGTAGATCGCCGTAAAAATGGTGGTGAAGAAATCCCGAATCGCCGTAAATACGGTCGTTGCCACCGTCTGAATGGCAGTGACAATGGTGGTGAATGTATTGGAAATAGACGTCCAAGTGTTGACGAAAAAGTCCCGGATTCCGGTAACAATTCCCGTGAAAAAGGAAGCAATGCTGTTCCATGTGTCCACAAAAAATGTTTTGATGGAAGTCCAGACTTCGTTCCAGCTTGTTCCGAACCATCCCAGCACCACATCCGCAATACCTTTCAGAGTATTCATGATATTGCGGAACGTGTTGACAATGAAATTCCAGATAGACGTAAAAATACCCTTGATGCCATTCCAGCACTGTTCCCAGTCACCAGTGAACAGACCAATCAGAACATCCAGCAGCCCCAGAAGAACGCCAGTAAACTCTGAAAAGATGTTGGAGATATTCTGAAAAACGCCTTCAAAAATGGGAGCCAGCAGATTGCACAGCCCGTCCCACGCTGCTTTCAGCACATCGGTGAAACTCTCAAAGTCGAATCCCAGAGCATTTAGCCGGTCAGTGATGCCCTGTGTCAATCCAGTAAAGGTGCTTTTGATTTGCTCCCAGATGGCGATGATATTGCTTTTGAATTCGTCATTGGTTTTCCAGAGATGCACAAAGGCAGCCACCAGAGCGGCAACAGCTGCGATAATAGCAAGCAGCGGACCTAATGACACACCCAACGCTCCGGTAATGGCTCCAATGCCACCTTGCACAGTAGAGAAAAGGGCAGGCAGTTTAGAAATGGCGGAAAAGACTGTTCCCACACTGGAGACGGTTTTCCCCAATGCGATCAGCATCGGACCCAGAGCAGCAGCCACCAGTGCAATTTTCGCAATGGTTTCTTTGGTCTGCGGGTCTAATTGGTTCAGCTTGTCCACCAGTTCCTGAATACGAGAAACAATAGAGCGAATGGTGGGCATCAGAATGTCAGAAAAGGAGATCGCCAACTCTTCCAGCTGGGACTTCAAGATGGTTACTTGTCCGGCAAGGTTATCCTGCATGACTGCCGCCATTTTTTCAGTTGTGCCATTGTAGCCGTCTACTGTATCCGAACAGGTGTCAATGGCATTGGACAGTTTTTCAAAATCCGCCGGAGAACCGTTGATGATTGCCAGCATACCAGACATTGCCTCTTTGCCAAACAGCGAGGCAGCCGCCTGTGCCTGTTCTGCCTCGGAAAGTCCGCCCAATTTCTGTCGGAGTTGTTCCATGAGTTCCCGCAGAGAATACATCTTGCCGGAACTATCCGTCAGAGAAATGCCGTACTGTTCCATAGCAGATGCTACCGTATCTGTCGGCTTTGCCAGATTGGTGATAGCGGAACGCAGTGCTGTACCAGCCTGTGAGGATTTGATACCGGCGTTTGCCATCAGTCCGATGGCAATGGCAGAGTCTTCAGCAGAATAGCCCAAAGAACCCAGTACCGGAGCGGCATACTTGAAAGTTTCGCCCATCATGCTGACGTTGGTATTGGCATTGGAACTTGCAGCCGCCAGAATATCCGCAAAGTGTCCGCTGTCCGAAGCAGACAAACCGAAAGCGGTCAGAGCATCCGTGACAATGTCCGAAGTAGATGCCAAGTCTTCACCACTGGCGGCGGCAAGATTCATGATGCCTTCGATACCGCTGAGCATATCGTTGGTTTTCCAGCCTGCCATCGCCATGTAGTTCATAGCATCCGCAGCCTCACTTGCAGAGAACTTCGTTTTACTGCCCATTTCACGTGCTTTTTCCCGGAGAGCATCCATCTCTGAACCGGTCGCACCGGACACCGCTGCCACCTTTGACATGGCGGAATCGAAATCCGCACCAGTTTTCACGGCAATCGTTCCCAGAGCCGTGACACCAGCTGTGACAGGCAGCAGCTTTTGTCCCACACCGGAAATTTTGTCCCCGGCGGACTGCAGTGTTTCTCCCAGAACACCCATCTTTTCCAAGGCGGTGTGAGAATTGTTTGCTTCTGTGGTCAGGCGTTTCAGTTCGTTTTCGGTTTCGATGATTTCACGCTGTAGAGCATCATACTGCTGCTGGGAAATTTCGCCGTTTGCAAGAGCCGTATTTGCCTGTTCTGCAGCGGTTTTCAGTACTTCCAGCTTTTCTTTGGTGGCAGATACCGCATCCGCCAGCAGCTTATGCTTCTGCGAGAGCAGTTCCGTGTTGGAAGGATCGAGTTTCAGCAGCTTCTGGACATCTTTCAGCTGTGTCTGCGTGCCTTTGATGTCTTTATTGACACCTTCCAGTGCCTTGGACAGCTTGGTGGTATCGCCGCCGATTTCTACGGTGATGCCCTTGATGCGGTTTGCCATGTAATCACCTCAGTTCTAAAAAATTATCAGCTTTTTTATCAGCAAATCTATTGACATTTATGCAAAAATGACGTATACTATAAGTGGAGGTGTAGCGTATGAATATTATTGCAGCAATTCAAAATACCATTTCTATTTCGCAGTTCAATCGTGGACTTGCAGGAAAAATTTTTCAGGATGTCAAAAACAGCGGTGCAAAAGTTGTTATGAAAAACAATGCACCGGAATGTGTACTTCTTTCTCCGGATGAATATGTCAGCCTGATGGATGAAGTGAATGATGCTCGCTTGCTCACTCTGGCTGTAAAACGAATGGAAAAATGCAATCCGGAAGAAACGATTCCGGAAGAACAAGTTATGAAAGACCTCGGAATCACAGACGATGATTTATCCGACTTTGATGAGGTAGAATTTGAATGAATTGGGAAGTAGAATATCTGCCGGAAGCCGAAAGTGATTTAAAATCGCTTGACGGAAGTCAAAGAATACTGGTCTTAAAAGCAATCAAGAAAGTGAAACAAAATCCGCTTTCCGTTTATGAAGGCGGATATGGGAAACCGCTTGGAAACAAAAACGGCAATGATCTAACTGGCTTTCTGAAAGTCAAACTGAAAAGTGCAGGTCTTAGAGTCGTATACAAAGCTGTCAAGCAAAATGATAAGATGCTGATTATTGTAATTGGTGCCAGAGCCGATGAAGAAGTATACGGCATTGCTCAAAAAAGAATACAGGAAAATGACTTGTAATCAAAACGCATCAAAATCCCTCTGATCTGCCAGCACATCATAATGACACTCGTCATTCTCCCGTTCGGTGAACATATCATTCACCAGACCAATGGTCAAAAAATTCAAATCGCCCATTGACAAACCAAGCTGAACGCACCGCAACAAAAACAGCGGTGTGGTCATCGGTCGGTCAATCGGGCGATGTTTTTTTTAGACTTGACCTGTGTTTCTACGTTCAAACCCCAGAGGTCGATCAGCTGCGGCAAGATCTCATAAATGCTGAACGTGTTAAACTGCTCCAACCACTCGTCCGGCGATGCCGGAATGGCTGCATCGGCGTGTTTTGCCATGATGTAGGCGATGTTCTCAAACACTTCAAGGCTTTCAATATCCAGTGCAGAGGATTCCTCTGTATTTTCTCCTACAGACTTTTGCAGTGCTGCAAAGTCCTGATAAATATCTCTGCGGAATTTCAGACGGTACAGTCTGGGAACTGCCGCACTCGCCTTGAACGGCACATCAATACCATCAATAGTGATGTTCTTCTGAATTGCCATACTGCACCTTCCTTACGCTTTCACAGATGCTGCGGATGCTTTACCACTCTGTACAGCGGCAGCCAGATTGGGCATATATACCGCCTTGTTCCAGTTCTCATAAACCTCGGCATCCGTTTTCTCACAGGTTTTAGTTTTTACCAAACCACTGTTCAACGCCGTTGCGGTCAAAGACAGCGTTTCTGTTTTAACTTCCTTTTCGTCCTCAATGGTGCTGGATTCTGTTTCCGGACGAGAGGCAGATCAGCAGAACAGACAGTGCCGAATTTTATTCTTATCGCCGCTGAATTCAAACAACAGGGCAAACTGCGATACTTCTGCGGTATTGGTTTCCGTGAGAACGCCTTTTTCATCCAGTTTCTCACCGAGAATGTCTGTCGCAAACTCAAGCGGAACCAATGCGATTTCCAGATCGCCGGTGTAACCAGAGTTATTGTTGATCACATAGTACACACCATCGTCAGCGTAAAAATTGGATGCTTCACCTTCTGCATCGATAGACAGCGACACTGCACCGGGAATGCGAACCGGCTTTGCAAAAGTCGGCACACCTTCTTCATCATAAGAGGTGATTTTTGCATAGTGAACTTTGTTCAGACCGAATTTTACCTTGTTTTTCTCCATTGCCATATAGATCAAACCTCCATCTCATAGAGTACTTCATACAATTCTTCCGAATCAATGAATGTTTCTGTTTTTGTATAATAAATCTCGTGCTGGGAAAGCACTGACTCCACCTGTTCTTCCAATTCCGGCTGCTTTTTGTCTGTGTACAATTCAATGTCCAGTTGTTTGCAACTAAAATATGCCAAATTATCCGCTGAGAATGTATTCTCTCCAGGAGATAAGAACAGCAGAAAAGGCGGTGCAGGGCTTTCTCCCTCGGCAAAATGATGGTAGGCGAAAGGCAGTCCCATTTCCTCCATCATTTCTGCGATTTGTTCGTAGGTCATGACAAAGCCCCCTCAATCAAATGCTCCAGCAACTGTACACCGTTTTCTTCCGCAGGAGCAATATGCGGTTTCCCAGATACCCGACCGCCGCCACGCTTGGCGTGTCCCTTTTCCAAAAGGTGTGCCAGTTGATACCTGTTTTTAGAATGTACTGTCATCTCCAAAGAATGACTGTTTTCGCCAGTCTTTTTCGTTGCCCAGCTTTTTGCATATTTTCCGGTGTCCTTCGGGGCATTGGCGGAGATTTCGTTTTTCACTTGTGTAGCGGATTTCCGGACAGCCTTTTTCATGGCAGTATCTGCAAGGTCTGCATACTCCTGCAAGCCCTGCATGATTTCCTCTGCAAGATTGTCAATACTGGTCATTTTGTCCTGCCTTTCTGGCTTCTGCAGTAAGTTTCAGATAATCCTTGTGCAGATAATCCGGTGTAACACTGGTGATGTTGTATGTGACATCTCGAAACAAGATTCGGCTGCCTGTTACAGACGGCATCCAGTTTCGACTTTGCCGAATGAGAAACTCCAGCTTCTGCGTTTCCTTGGTCACACCAGCGTCCGTATGCTCCGCAGAAGCTTTCAAAGTCACTTTTGCCCAGCAGGAAAAAGCTTCGTCCCATACGGCGGTGTGATTGCCGATTTCATCGATAACGACACGATTTTCCAGAAAGGTGATTCGCTGATTGAGTGTTCCAATTTCCATCAAATCACATCCTCTCGCTGTGCAAACAGCATAGCACGAAGTGTTAATGTCAGTTTGGAAAAGTCTGCGGTATTGCGGTTTTCATAGAGATAGGAAACCGTGTAGAGCATTGCTGTCCGTACCACATCTTCGTTTTCTGAAAAGCGTTCCTCGTCCATTCTTCCCACATCCATTACCAGCTGTTTTGCAGTTGAAATAAGGGAGAGAAGCAATGTATCATCATCTTCAAAATCAATCCGCAGATATTGCTTGACTTCCTGTAAAGTTACCACCCACTCCAACCCCTTTCTCTGATTACGCTTTCTTAATGGTGAGTGTCTTGATTGCTTCCGGAAGAATCAACTTGCCGTCCAGTCTCTGACTTGCAAGGAAGCCAACCTGACCTGTCATAGCAAAGAGTTCATTCAGTCTCTTGAAAGAACGTCCCTGTCTGTCAGCTACCCAGTAATAGCTAAAGTCACCGAATGCCATACACTTGTTGCCAGCCTTGATTTCCGGCACATAGCTGGATGTCTTGTAAGGACGATTGAGGATTGTATCCGGAACACCAGCCTGCACAGACGGACTCCAGATGTAATTGCCTGTGTTATCTTTCAACTTGCGAAGTGCCTTCACCGTGGAATCATTGAGCACCCACACTGCCTTTTTACGATACGGACTTCTCAGAGAATAGAAGAGTTCCATCACATCATCAAATGTAATGCTTGTACCTGTGGTAGAAGTGCCGTCTTCCGCACCGCCTGTAGCATTAAAAATGCCGGTCGGTTTTCCCTTACCGTCACCAACGAAGAAAGCCTCTTCTTCCTTCGCACCGATTCTTCTTGCAAACTCCTTTGCAATGTAGGACGGCAGGTCAAATACGCTGTCATTGAGTAGTTCTTCAGAAATTTTAATTGCTGTTCCCAGCTTATATGCGGAAAGCGATGCCTGTCCGAACGTATCATCAGAAAGAGAATACTGCTGTTCTTCGTCCATCCAGACAGCCTCGCCCTTGGAAGTCACAATCGGAATCTTGCGATCACCGTTGGAAGTTTTGATGACCGTTGCCATCTGGCGGAAAATGCTCTCTTCCTCCAACGCTTCCACCAGTTTTCGTTCAAACTCATCCGGCACAAGATAGCCACCCTCTGCGTCTGTACCAACCTGCAAGTCGTTGTGTACATCAATCCAGTTGCGGTTTTTGACGCTGTTCCAGAAAGCTTTCTTGTAAGTGTCGCTCGCTGTACCTGTCTTTTCAGAAACAGTCGGAGTTGCGGGTTTTCCGAGAACAGGAGTGGAAGTTGCCTTGTTCATTTCCGCTTCGATTTCAGCCTGTCGTTCCAGACGCTGAATTTCCTTGCCAAGATCGACAATGGTCTGTTCCATTGCATCATAGGTCTTGGAATCTTCCTCACTGAGAACGCCGTTTGCATTTCGCTTGCTGTCAAGAAAATCACGGGCAGTGTCCCAAGCCTTCTTTCTCTTTTCTCTCAGTTCCTGAATTGTCATAGCCATAATCAATTCCTCCAATCAATATTTTAAAAGTGCCAGTCTTTTTTCAAGCTGGTCAATCGGTGTACCTGTAACGAATTCTGCTGATGCAGATAGATTCCTTGACTTTGAATAGGTCATTGCGGTCAGTGTATCTTCTTTTTTCTCTTCATCCGGTTCTTCCTCTTTGGGAACAACAGGCATTTTCTTATCTGCAAAGAGAATCCCGTCCACAAAACCCATCTCATGAGCCTTTTTTGCATTGAGCCATGTTTCATCGGACATCAGCTTTGCGATCTTGTTTCGGCTGAGATGAGATTTGGTTTCGTAGGCGTTAATAATGCTTTCTTTTACCTCATCAAGCAAGATGATAGCCTTTTCCATATCCGCCTTGTTTCCCATAGCACAAGTGCTGGGGTCATGAATCATCATTAGGGCAGTCGGTGCAATCAAAGTTTCATCGCCTGCCATTGCCACAACAGACGCAGCGGAGGCAGCAATGCCATCAATTTTCACGGTAACCTTGCCTTTGTGATTTTTCAGCATAGAATAAATCTGACTTGCAGCGAACACATCGCCCCCTGGTGAGTTCAGCCAGACTGTCAAGTTTCCGCTAACTTTTGCGAGTTCATCACGAAACAAAGCAGGTGTCACTTCATCGCCCCACCAAGTATCTTCTGAAATGGGACCGTTAAAGAGTAACTCAGTTTCCGATGTATCTTCGTTTTGGATAAAGTTCCAAAATTTCTTCATTCGGTTTTCTCCTCCTTTTTTGGATTTGCAAATGCTCCTGCATCAGCAAGTTTGGTGAAGCTGCCATTTACGAGGTACAGATTTCCGCCCTCTTCCTCAGAAAGCATATTCATATCTTCAAGTTCTCGGATGTCATTTGCCGACATCCAGCCATTTTGTCTTGCGGTAGCATAGCCCTGCATACGGGAAGCATAATCGCCACGCAGAAGTCCGTCTACATTGAACTTCACAAAATACTGCCCCTTTTCAGAATCAGAAAGAAGTGCTTTCTGCAAAGACTGCTCCCACCTTACAATCCAAGGATCAAGGCTGTATTTCACGAAATCCAATGACAGATGTTCTACGTTACTGAATGTTGCATGGTCAAGGTCACCGATCATATGAAGCGGTACACGGTACATTCTTGCTATTTCCTCAATCTGAAACTTTCTGGTTTCCAGAAACTGTGCTTCATTGTTTGGAATTGCAATGGGAGTAAATTTCATGCCCTCCTCTAAAACTGCGACCTTGTGAGCATTTCTTCCGCCATAGGCTCTCTGCCACGCATCACGCACACGTTCCGGATTTTTGATCACTCCGGGGTGTTCCAAAACACCTGACGGACTTGCACCGTTTCCAAAAAACGACGCACCGTATTCTTCGCAGGCAATAGAAATGCCGATTGCATTTTTCGCAAGTGCAATCGGCGAATATCCAACCAGTCCGTCAAATCCTAAACCCGGAATGTGCAGGACTTCATCAGCATAAAGAACGATGTCGCCCTGTTCTTTCAGATTCGGATTTGCCTCATCGTAACGACTGTAAATATATATCAGGCGGTTTTTCTCATCACGGTCAACCTTCATTTTGTCAGGCATCAAAGGGTATAGCCCTAAAACATCACCTCTGCCGTTTCGGATAATCTGTGCATAGGCATTGCCGTAGATAAGCAAGTGTGACATTAAGGTTTCTCGGAAAACAAAAGAAGTCATTTCAGGATTTGGCTGATCGTGGAGCAAAAAATAAAGCGGATGCCATGGCACTCGCTCTTTTCCTTTATCGTTATATTTGTACAAATGCAGTGGCAGCTGTGCAATCGCTTCTGACAGCACACGCACACAGGCATAAACCACAATATGCTGCAGGGCTGTTCTGTCTGTGACACGTTTGCCGCTGTTCGCTCGTCCGAAAAAGTATGTGTATGACGGGCTGTCATAACTGTTTTGAGGCTTATCTCTGGATTTGAATAACCTGCTGAAAATACTCATATAAAAAATCCTCCTGTTATTTTTCATTTTTCTATTGACATTTGATAGCATTTATGCTATCATAAGAATAGAAGTAAAATCGATGGAGATTATACAATGTACGAGATTGAATTTTATGAAAAAGAAAACGGTGAATCTGACGTCTGGGATTTTCTTGAAGAATTGCGAGAAAAATCGGAAAAAAGCAAGGACGCAAGAATCCAATATAACCAGTTGATGCTTCACATTTAGCTGCTTCAAAACAATGGGACTCGGCTGCCAAACAACATTACAAAACATATTGAAGAAGATATCTGGGAGTTAAGACCTGGAAACAACAGAGTTTTTTATTTCTACTACTGCAATGATACTTTTGTGTTGCTGCATCATTTCAGAAAGAAAACACAAAAGACACCGCAGCGTGAAATTGAAAAAGCAAAATCAGAACGTGACGATTATCTATCCAGAAAGGGGTCATGATTTATGAGAACATGGAATGATTACAAAGAACACGTAAAAGCAACCAGCCCTCAGGGAAAAGCAGACATAGAAGAAATGGAAGCAATTGCAGCCATTATCTCTGCGGTCATTGAACAGCGGAATGCTTTGGGATATTCCCAGAGACAGCTTGCTGAAATGTGCCATATCCCGCAATCCTCGATTGCAAGAATTGAATCCTGCAAAACTGTTCCGAATCTTGAGACTCTGGTGAAAATCATGAAGCCTCTCGGACTCACTTTAACTGCACAGGCAGTTTAAGATCTACAAAATCAGCATTTCCCTCGAATCATAAACAGACTCATCAGACACACATCCACAGCGAATTGCACGGTCAAGAGCCATAATCATGGCAACTGCACCGTCAATCTTCTCTGTGGATTTTTCTTTGTCCGGCTTGATATTTCCGGCAGGGTCACGGCGAATGAAGATGTTGTCCATCATCCACCTTAAAACAGGATGCCCATTGTGGGCAAGTGTCTGTTCCAAAGTCAACTTCATCAATTCCTTGGTCGGCGGTGACATATCTTTATAACCCTGTCCAAATTGCACCATCGTGAATCCAAGTCCTTCCAAATTCTGTGACATCTGCACTGCACCCCAGCGGTCAAATGCAATTTCTTTGATGTGAAATTTCTGCCCCAGTTCATCGATGAAATTCTCAATAAAACCATAGTGAACCACATTTCCCTCAGTCGTTTTCAAGTAGCCTTGCCGTTCCCATATATCATATGGAACATGGTCACGTCTTACTCTGAGTGGCAGTGTTTCTTCCGGCAGCCAGAAGTAAGGAAGAACATAATAATGTTCATCGTCTTCTGTAGGCGGAAACACCAAAACAAATGCTGTAATATCTGTTGTAGAGGAAAGGTCAAGACCGCCGTAGCAGACATGACCTGCAAGGTCATCTTCATCAAACGCTACTTTGCATTTATCCCATTTCTCCATAGGCATCCAGCGGACAGCCTGTTTTACCCATTGATTCAGACGCAGTTGCCGAAACGCATTTTCCTCGCCCGGCGTTTCTTTTGCAGAATTACACGCAGCCACCACCTTATCCATTCCGATGGTCTTATCGAGTGACGGATTTGCTTTTTTCCAAACCTTCGGATCCGTCCAGTCCTCCGATTCATCTGCACCATAGATAACCGGATAGAAAGTCGGATCATGCTTTCTGCCCTCCAGAATGTCTTTCGCCTTTTGGTGAACTTCATAGCAGATTGAATTTGTGTCCGTTCCGGCTGTGGTGATGAGAAAATACAAAGGCTGCATTCTGGCATCGCCGGAACCTTTGGTCATAACATCAAACAGCTTTCTGTTGGGTTGGGTATGCAGTTCATCGAACACCACTCCGTGGATGTTGAAACCATGCTTGGAATAGGCTTCAGCAGAAAGCACCTGATAGAAGCTGTTGGTCGGAATGTACACAATACGCTTTTGTGAGGTCAGGATTTTCACTCGCTTGGAAAGGGCAGGACACATTCGCACCATATCCGCCGCCACATCAAATACAATGGCAGCCTGTTGGCGGTCGGCAGCACAGCCGTAGACTTCGGCACGTTCTTCGCCATCACCACAGGTGAGCAGCAGGGCAACCGCAGCGGCAAGTTCTGATTTGCCATTTTTCTTCGGAATCTCAATGTAAGCCGTATTGAATTGCCGATAGCCGTTCGGTTTTAAGATTCCAAACAGGTCACGGATAATCTGTTCCTGCCAGTCCAGCAGTTCAAATTTCTTTCCTGCCCAGGTGCCTTTGGTGTGGCTGAGGCATTCAATAAAAGAGACGGCATAGTCTGCCGCTTTTTTGTTATACTTGGAATCCTCCGCCATAAAATGGGTCGGTTTAAATCTTGCTATTGTTCTCACCTCCAAACAAAAAAGACCTGCCAAAAAGCAAGTCTGTATCATTTATTTTAATGCCCTCATGTGGCAGTTTTGTAATCGAGATTCCATTCCCATTGTAACCATGTTACCATACAAATTCAATGATAGCAAGTCATAACGAAAAAATATACTGCACAAATATATGGCTCAGATTTTGTGTACTATATTTCTTCGGTACGAGCCACAGCCCCCTTGAATCAGGGGCTGTTTGGAAAGAGTGAGGAAGGTTTATCTTCCCGTCATACTTTCCCATTCAAATTCGCAGGCGTTTTCGTACTCCTCATCGAAAAGGGCATCGTCA
>NZ_QSTT01000028.1:264-14599 GCF_003438725.1 Ruminococcus sp. OM06-36AC | reverse complement strand
AGTAAAGAAAAAAAGAAGCGTAACTCTTTGTGAAACCGGTTGGCTGCTGTGGCAAATTATACAGGGGAAAACCCCTCCACCAGCTTCGCTGGTCCCCCTCCCCTTTCAGGGGAGGCTTATCTTGCAAACGCCGTAAAAATAAAAGTCACCCACTTACACTAGAAAACACCTGAATATCAACATTACCGATACAGGCAAGGGCAACTAGCGGCGTTGGCAAGCCCAAGGCGGACAGCGAGAGAAACGAGCGAATTCCGCCGGACGGTTTCGGTGTGGCTGCCCTAGAGGACAACAAAAGCTAGCAGAGGGAGAACCTTTTACAAGGCAAAGCACAACCCCACCCACTGTTTCACGTGAAACAAAAAACCGGCAGAGCCTGTCCCCTGCCGGTTTTCCCATTTCCCTAGCTGACCAACCCCAGCCCGATGTAAAACGCCGCCGCACATGCCGCGAAGCAGCCGCACAACGTCCAGCCGATGCCGCAGAGCCAGCGGCACACGGGCTTTTTCCCGTTCCGGAGCCGCTGGAATGCCAGCCCCAGAAACACTGCCCCGATGACACAAGTCGGCGTAATGTAGCGGTAGTTCATGGAACAGGTAAAAGGTTCCGCCGCGGAAAGCTGATAAAATCCGCCCATCAGCACCGCGTAGAACAGCACCAGAAACAGCTTCGGCAACCGTCCGCCAGTCTGTTCCCGTTTGCCGCAGAGCCAGAGCATTGCCGCAAACGCTGCCGCCGCCAGCACCACATTGAGCCAGAACAGCACCACGCCGGTGAGGATTCGCCATAGGCTGCAATCCAGCGTATACTCGTTGATATACTCCCCGAACATGGCGTTTTTCAGCAGGGCGATCAGCGGGTTATACTCGTTGTAGCTGCCGCCGGTTCGCTGTACCCACTGTTCGAAAACGCTTGCCACCTGATGCGGCGAAAAGTCCAGGATCCGCGAGAGAAACGACTGTTCCCCCAGATACTGCACAGAGTTTTCCGGCATTTCCTGCACATAGGTCAGCGGTACGCCGAACCGCACCAGATTCCGCACCGGATACCACAGCCCCAGCGGGAAACAGATCACTGCAAATCCGCCGAGCTGCCCGAGGATCCGCCAGTTTCTCTGCCGCAGCTGCCGTGCCAGCACCACCAGAAAGACCGCCGCCACCGGTATTGCCACCATTGCCGCCGAAAGCTTTGTCATCATGCCCAGCCCGATGCAGAGGGCAATTTTCACGATGCCCTCCCACGTCTGTTTCTCGTACCATTTCAGCGTCCACAGCACTGCCCCCAGAATGAACACCACCGACAACGCATCGTTGTTGATGCTGCCGGAAAAGAGAATGAAGCTGGGGTGAAATGCCACCACCGCCAGCGGTACATACAACGCTATGCCCTCCAGCCGGAAGTGCCGCAGAATGCGGTAGGCAGTGATGACGATCGCCATGGCGTAGAACAGGGACAGCGTTTGCAGGGATTCCTGAGCCGCGGCATTGCTGATGCCGAACACGTGTTCCGACAGCCACAGCCACAGGGCGGAGATCATGTGATGCAGGGGCGGGTGGTAGAATTGCCAGTGTCCCCGCGGATCAAAATCCGGCAGCTGGTGATGCTGCAACAGATAGGTGATGTAGCCGGCATGGTTGTCCGCATCCCCGAATTTTCCCACATCGTGCTGCCGTCGGGTAATGGGCGTGTAGCACACGTAGAAAAATTTCAGCAGAAAGCTTGTCCCCAGCAGGAGCAGTGAAACCCGCCGCCGCTGGTTGTGGTACTGCTTTCGGGTGAGCCAGAACAGTCCGCTTAGCACAGCACAGCCGCCGACCAGCACCCACAGTCCGGAGTGTCTGGCTTCGTGATAACACCACGCCCCAGCCAGCACCAGCAGCGTATACACCACACTGACGCAGACCGCCGTCGGTTTCTTCTGGGGCTGATACCGCACCAGCCGCCACAAGACCGCTGCTCCCGCCGCCAGCAGAGCCAGTGTTTCCAGAAGCACGGCGTTTTGTGCCAGATACGCCTCTCCCCCGAAGTACAGTGCGTTCAGCAGCAGACACACGAACAGACTGCACAGATAGGGGTGCCGTTCCAGCAGGTGGAAATACCGGTTGGACTCCGCCGCCGGCAGGCAGATACAGCTGCACCGGCAGCCGTGAGAACGATTGCCGGTGCGTTTGCTGTTTTTGGAAAAGAGCTTACTTCTGCTCATGATATTCCTTTTCCTGGTTGACGTTCCAGACCGGACCCTTGTCCGTGGAATCGTGCTTGATCGCCTCTGCTGCGTGAATGGCGGTCAGCATGGAGTGATCCATATTATTGTAGCGGTGCTGTCCGTTTCTGCCCACGCAGAACAGATTCTCAAAGGTGTTCAGATAATCCACTACCTGATCGAACTGTGCATAGGTGTCGAAATATGCCGGATAAGCCTTCTTGACTTTTTCGCGGTGTGCGTCCAGTACGGCTCCCTCGGAGATAACGCCCATTTTGGTCAGTTCCTTGACGGCGAAGTCCACGCACTCCTTGTCGGACATGTTCCAGAACTTGTCCCCTTCGGCACAGAAATACTCCAGACCGATCCAGACGGTGTCTTCCGGCTTTTCTACCATATAAGGCGACCAGTTATTGAAGATCTGGATACGACCCAGCTTGACACCCTTGTCCTGTACATAGATCCAGCAATCCGGTACAATATTGCCCAGTGTCTTAGTCCCAGTCTGATTGACCAGATTGAGCTTGTTGACCAGCAGTCCCACGGTGACAAAGTCGCGGTACGGCAGACCGGCAGCGATCCGCTGCACCTCGGTATTCTGGCAGCCGTCCATGCCGGCGATCAGATCCTGGATCGGCATAGAGGAAATGAAGATGTCGCCGGAAATGGTCTTGCTGCCCTCCGGTGTTTCACAGACTACAGAAGTCACCTTGCCGTTTTCGGTGTGAATGGTCTTGACGCTGTGATGGAACAGGATCTTGCAGCCCTTTTCCTCGGCTTTCTTGCCGACCAGTTCCCAAAGCTGTCCCGGACCATACTTCGGATACCAGAACTGTTCGATCAGAGAGGTTTCCGCATTTTTGTTGTTCTTCTTGCCGGAACGCTTGGAGATCATGTCTTTCAGCACGGCACGGATAGACAGCCCCTTGACACGCTGAGCACCCCAGTCTGCGGAGATCTCGCTGGGGTGTCTGCCCCACAACTTTTCCGTGTAGCCCTCGAAGAACATGCTGTACAGCACCTTGCCGAACCGGTTGATGTAGAAATTTTCCAGATTGGTTTCCGGCTTCTTGGAGATGCAGGAACCGAGGTAGCTGAAGCCAGCCTTCATGGTGGTGGCAAAGCCCATGCTCTGAATGGTGTTCTTGTTCATAGTCACCGGATAATCGAAGAAGTGCTTGTTGAAATAGATGCGGGAAACGCGGTCACGCACCAGCATGACTACGTCTTCCTTTTCCGGATCAGGGCCGCCGGCTTCCAGCGGCTTTTCCCGTCCCAGTTTTTTATCATCAAAGGACGGCTGTCCCTGAATGGGCATCAGGTCTGACCACCATTTCATGACGGTGTCGTCCTTGGAGAAAAAGCGGTGTCCGCCGATGTCCATGCGGTTGCCGTGATAGCGAACCGTCTGGGAGATGCCGCCCAATACGCCGCTTTCTTCCAGAATGGTCACTTCGTATTCGTCCTTGGTGTCTTTCAGCAGTTCATACGCTGCTGTCAGACCGGCAGGACCGCCGCCTAAAATCACTACTTTTTTCATAAAAGAAAAATCCTTTCTTTTTTAGCAGCACTGCATAAGCTGTGCATAGTACTGCTTTTTAATTTTCAAAGCATGCTTGATGCTGTCAGATGCATGCGAAAGAACGCAGAACATACTCTATGTATTATACCACAATTTTCGTAGTTTGTCAATTTATTTTTCTGTAATTCCTCATTTTTTGGGCAATGTTGCCCTAGGGAAACACTGCGTAAAGCCCGCCTGACGGCTTTGCACGCAATCTGCTTGCAGATTTTCCGTCATATTGCCCAGAAATCCCTTGCAATACGACTGCGTTCGAGGCAGGATTCTGCCCGAGAACAAAGGAGAGTCGCACTAAGATAAATTGCGACCGGCAGTATGCCTGCGGAATTTCTATGCAATCTGCCGAAAAATCTGACTACGCATCTTACGCACAAGCTTTATTCAGTGTTTCCCCAGGGAAAACAAAAAAGAGGACAAGCCGTCTTGCCCTCTTTCAGAATCGGATCATTTCCGGTATCGGTTACAGTACGACACCGTTCTGCTCCAGCAGTGCCCGGGCGGTTTCCACAGAGTCCACGCCCACAGCATTTTTCACCGGAGCGAATTCCTTGCTGCGGTCTACCTCAAACGCCAGACAGCTGTCCTGCATGTGCACCATATCCAGCACCAGCGTTTCGAACTTGTAGCCATTGGGTTCCTCCGGCTTCACCAGCTCTCCTGCTTCGTTGAGATGAGAGATCTTTTTGTGTGCGATGTGCAGCGGGAAATCCGAGCCCAGCGTATGCATCAGAGCATCTACGCGGAACAGGTAGTTCAAAATCACGCCGAACCGATACGCCAGCGAGCCGTCCTCGTTCCGCAGTGTCCGCATTTCTTCGGTCATTTCGTAGTATTCCACGATCGAGGGCTTGTTGTCCTCCAGACAGAGCACACCCACCCGTTCGTCCGGATCTGCCTTGCTGACGACCTTTCCGCCGGAGGCACAGCCGGAAGCGATGGTTGCCCCGATGAATACCGGATCGGCGATCTGCTGGAGCACATTGTCCACAGCAAAGACGTTCAGCCATTCCAGCCCGATCTCCTCGATCGTTTGCAGCAGACCGGCTCTCTGCATCGAGGAGAACCAGCCGCCGTTTCCGTTGGGGGAAAGTACGATCTGGTCGGGAGCGTTCAGGAAAATTTTGCCGTTTTCGTCCACTGCCGGTTCCGTTTCCTGCTTGAAAAAGTGTACGTTGTCCGCACTGTAGCCGAAGTAGTCGTGTTCTTTCAGAAATGCACGGGTTTCCGCATCATTCTGTTCGCTGGTCATGATCATCAGCGGCACATACGCCTCCGCCTCGTCAGTGACCTTTTTCAGGTTGTGGATCAGGCATTCAAAGATGTACAGATCCCGTGTCTTGCCCATGTTGTACATGCCCTTGGGGTGATCGAATCCCAGACGGGAGCCCTGTCCACCAGCCAGCAGAACGGCTCCCACTTTGGCATCACGAATTGCCTGTAAGCCGATCCTGCGGTATTCGTCCGCCTTTTCTGCGATCTGTTCCAGTGTCACAGCCCCCAGCGGTGCAAAGTGTCCCCGCTGCTGTGCCGCCGCTTCGCGGTTCTGGAACTGGGGGCGTTCCAGATGCAGGTCGGAGATCTGTTCCAGCAGGTGTTCCTGCTGTGCCGGTGTCAGAGTGGGATAATACCGGAGCAGGTGCTGCTGACCGTGGGCAGTCAGATAAGTCAATGCTTCTTCATACGTCATGTGTATAACCCTTTCTTGAAAAACCGGTGCCGTACCGGAAGTATTGTCTTCGGAAATCTCGGAAATCCCGGAAATCCCGCCGAAATTCCCGTTTCGATAGGAATAAACACATTATATCATAATATGCAGAAAAATACAAGCCTTTTTGAAAAAAAACGTGCTTTTTCGAAATAATATGTGCTCCGTGCGAAATCGTTTTCATATTTGCACGAAAACTTTCTTTCATTCGAAGAATTCATGCGGTATGCTTCGGAATAAAATTGTACACGGAAATCAATTTTCAAAAATATGTTGGTTTAAATTGTGCAAAATTATGAAGTTTGACAGATGAGGCTCCCCTGAAAGGGGAGCTGGCAGTGCGTAGCACTGACTGAGGGGTTTCCACTTATGTCGAAAACGTCGTAAAAAGATTTTACGAAAGCACATCTCCACCGCCTAATGGCGATTTCCCTCTCTCTTTAGGGGAGGCTATTGTGAAAATTGATTTCCGTGAAAATTGCAGAATCGCCCTTGACAAACACGGGGCGTTATAGTATAATGAAGATAAAGAGAGAGCTTATCAGTAGACGGTTTGCTCCCGCTGTTTTGGTTAACAAAAATAACCGCCACAATTTTGGAGAGTGGGGCGGTTATTTTTGTTTCTAGCACATATTATGGGCAATACCGCACCCTTTTCCGGAAAACTCCGGCAAAAGGGTGCGGTTTCCTACTATTATAAAGCTATCCTCATCGGGAATACGGCACCATGCCCAGAATCTCAAACGCCTGTGAACGCTGCCACAGGTCGGCGGTGACGTAGATGTCGAAGCCCTCTCCCGGCTGGCACTGTAACTCCTGCGGGGAAATTTTCGGCAGCCCGAACCCTGCCAGCATGTTGGCGATCATGCCGCCGTGGGTGATGACGGCACAGTGGAGCAGATCCTCCTGCATCATGTCCCGAATGATCTCCCGCAGCGAACGGAAGATTCGCAGCTGCACTTCCTTGACGCTCTCGCCCTGCGGCGGACGGCAGTCCATACCGCCTTTCAGCCACTCCTTGAACTCCGGCTTGTGCACCAGTTCGTCAGCGGATTTTCCCTCAAATGTGCCGAAATCCATTTCAATGAGATTGTCCACCGTCTGGATCTGTACGTCCGGAAAGAGAATTTCCGCGGTTTCGGTGCAGCGACGCAGCGGGCTGCTGTACACCCTCGCCACGTTGGGATACCGGAACTCGTCCATTTTACCGGCAAGCTCTGCTGCCCCTTTGTCGGAAAGCGGAAAATCGGTTCTGCCGATGTAAATGCCTTTGTCATTTGCGGCAGTTCTGCCGTGGCGGATCACGCTGATGCGGTAACCTTTCATAAAAAATAAACCTCCATTGTGGAATTCGTTGGATAGTCGATACATCTTCGGAAATTTTGCGAAAAAGGTAATAATTTCGCTGTAAAATAAACAATTATTTACCGTTTACAAAATAAACGGCTTGTATTATAATAAAGGGTAGGCATTTTTGAAGAAATCGGACAAGTTCCGTCCGGAAATGCCGGCTTTTAGGCAACACCGCACAAAGCTTGTGCGTAAGATGCGTCGTCAGATTTTTTGGCAGATTACGTGCAAAGCCGTCAGGCGGGCTTTGTGCGGTGTTGCCTTTATTATATCACATTTCCCTCGGAAAAGAAAGATGTTTTTATGATGCACGGGAAAAAACTTTTTGCGGTGTTGCTGCCGCTGGTGCTGACGGCATGCACTTCTGCAAAGCCGGCTCAGACCGAAACCGTCTGGGCAATGGATACCGCCTGTACCATTTCTCTCCACGGCGGCGGCGTTTCCGAAACGGCTTCGCTGCTGAAAACGCTGGACAAGACGCTGGATAATTATCAGGAAAACAGTGCGATCTCCCGTCTGAACCAGAGCGGCACAATTTCTGGGAACGATACCATATACCAGCTGGTGTCCGAAACGGCTGCCCTGCAAAAACGATTCGGGGACAGCGTAGACCTGACTGTGGGACAGCTGACGGCACTGTGGGGCATTACCACAGATACGCCCCATGTGCCTACGGCGGCGGAACTGGAACCGGTACTGAAAACCATTTCTCCCGACCACGTGACGGCGGCAGACGGCACCGTGTCCCTCACCGACGGAGCACAGCTGGACTGCGGAGCCGTGGGAAAGGGCTACAGTCTGGACTGCGTGAAAGAGGCTCTCGACCAGTCCGGCACCGCTGGCTATGGCACAGTTTCCATGACATCTTCCATTTTGTGCTACGGGGAGAAGCCTGGCGGGAAACCGTTTCAGATCGAGATCCGTGACCCGTCCGGCGACGGTACGCTGGGCACCGTGTCAACTGACAGTTGTTTCCTGTCCACCTCCGGCGGATACGAACGGTACTTTATTGCTGATGACGGAAAGCAATACTGCCACATTCTCGACCCTAAGACAGGCATGCCGGCGGAATCCGACCTGACCACAGTGACGGTGTTCTGTGACAGCGGGCTGCAATCCGACTTTCTCTCCACGCTGATCTGGCTGGAGGGCACAGAGCATCTGGAGGAACACCTTCACGCAGAGGATTATCAGATCGTAGCACAAGACCAGTCCGGCAAGCTGTACGTCAGCGACGGGCTGCACTTCATCCCCAATGCGTAAAACTTCTGTACATTGTAATACGATGAACAGCTAAAACTATAGAAATAAGCCTCCCTTGAAAAGGGAGGGGGACCAGCGAAGCTGGTGGAGGGATTCTTCTGTGGAATTTCACACATGAAGAAAAAAATTCCCACTCTATAAATCATTCCCAACGCCTATCGCAGAAACCACTCCGTTTCTGTAGATATATAAATGTAAAGCAATCCGAAAAAGTGAAAGGAGCTGTATTCTATGAAGAAACTGCATGGCGTGCATCTGGCACACCATAAGAACACAGAAAACAGTGCTTCTGTACCGCTGCCGCTGCCGAAACTGGTGCGGATTCCCATGAGCATGCATATCGGTGCACCCTGTACACCTCTTGTAAAGCCGCGGGATACCGTGCTGGTTGGGCAGAAGATCGGCGATACCGACGCATTCATGGCAGTGCCGATCCACTCCGGTGTTTCCGGCAAAGTCAAGGCAGTTTCCACCTACCGTATGTCCAACGGCAGGACATGTCCCATGGTGGAGATCGAAACCGACGGCGAACAGACTGTTTCTCCGGATGTCTGTCCGCCCGCTGTCACCGATAAAGAGAGTTTCCTCAAGGCAGTGCGGGAAAGCGGACTGGTGGGCATGGGCGGTGCAAGCTTCCCCACTCACGTGAAGCTGAACCCCAAACAGACCGTGGACACGCTGGTCATCAACGCGGCAGAGTGTGAGCCCTATATCACCTCGGACTACCGCCAGATGATCGAAGCACCAGACGAAGTGCTGGACGGCGTGCGGCAGGTGCTGCACTGGCTGCAAATCCCCAAGGCAGTCATTGGCATTGAAACCAATAAGCCGGAGGCGATCCGCGTCCTGACGGAAAAGACCAAGTCCGAACCGGAGATTCAGATCTTCTCCCTTCCTACCACGTACCCGCAGGGTGCAGAAAAGGTGCTGATCTATCACACACTGGGACGCACCGTCATGGAGGGACAGCTGCCGGCAGATCAGGGCGTGATCGTGATGAACGTGTCCTCCGTGGCATTCCTCAGCCGCTACCTGAAAACCGGCATGCCGATGGTGCAGCGTATGGTGACGGTGGACGGCGATGCTGTGGGCAAGCCCTGCAATGTCATGGTGCCTATGGGCACACCGGTGCAGGACGTGCTGGATTTTGCACAGTGCGATATGGAACGGGCAAAGAAAGTGCTCTACGGCGGCCCCATGATGGGCATCGCTGTGCCGGACACTGCCGACCCGATTCTGAAAGCCAATAACGCCGTGCTGGCTCTGGAGAAATTCGTTTCCCCGAAACCCACTGCCTGCATTCACTGCGGCAGATGCGTTCACGCCTGTCCCCTGCGGCTGATGCCCACGGAGATCGCCAAGGCGTTCCGGCAGGAGGACAGCGAAGCACTGGGCAAACTGAAAGTCACCCTGTGCATGAACTGCGGCTGCTGTACTTACGCCTGTCCGGCAAAGCGTCCGGTGGCAGAAACCAACCAGCTGGCAAAGGCATTCTATATGTCCAGCATCAAAAAATAAGCATGGCATCCGGAGAGTTGACAGCCCTTGTTGTAGGGGACGATGCCCAGCCCGTCGCCCAGCGGAAATGGCGACGGCAGACTTGCCCAAGGATAGCAAGCCACATCGCCCTGCTATTCACTTAAATAAGCCTCCCCTGAAAGGGGAGGGGGACCGCCGTTAGGCGGTGGAGGGGTTTTACTGAAATCTTTTACTCGATGTGTTATATTTAATATGTATTGCTTTGTGAGATCCTTCTGAAAAGAACGATACCTCATATTACAACTGCACATATTTAAAATCCCCCAGACTCTCCGACCAATCCATGAAAATAGGAGGAAAAACCATGACATCATTATTGACTGTTTCTCCGTCACCTCACGTGAGAAGCGGCATGACCACGCAAAAGATCATGCTGCTGGTGGTGCTGGCTCTGGTGCCGGCGATCGTGGCGGCGACGGTGGTCTTTGGACCGCGAGCATTGTTTCTGGTTGTGTTCTGTGCTGTCATCAGCATGTTCACCGAAATGGTCTGTCAGAAGCTGATGCAGAAAGAAACCACCTATACCGACGGCAGTGCCATGCTCACCGGCGTGCTGCTGGCTCTGAATCTGCCGGCAACACTGCCCCTGTGGGAAGCGGCAATCGGCTGCGTCTTTGCCATTGCAGTCGTCAAGCAGCTGTTCGGCGGACTGGGCTGCAACTTTGCCAACCCCGCCATTACCGGACGAGTGTTCCTGCTGCTGTCTTTCGGCGGCGATATGACCACTTGGGTGAAGCCCTTTTTCTATCGCGGCAGAAGCTTCTTTGAAATGTTTGCTGCCACCGGAAACCTCCCCGACGGCGTGACCGGTGCCACTCCGCTGGCTTCCGGTGATGCCGGTCTGCTGGACTTGTTCCTCGGCAACGTGGGCGGTTCGCTGGGTGAAACCTCGGCACTGGCTCTGCTCATCGGCGGCGTGTTCCTGCTGGTGCTGGGGCTGATCTCGTGGCACACCCCTGTGGCATATCTGGGCGGTCTGGCAGTGCTGGAACTGTTCTATACCCTCGCCACCGGCGGTGAAATGACCGACGTGCTCTACGCCCTGCTCAGCGGCGGTGTGATTCTGGGAGCATTCTTTATGGCGACCGACTATGTGACCACCCCCATGACCGGTGCGGGAAAACTGATTTTCGGTCTGGGCTGTGCGTTGCTGACCTTTGTCATTCGGGAGTTTGCCAACATGCCGGAGGGCTGCTCGTTCTCGATCCTGCTGATGAACCTGCTGACTCCGTACATCGACAAGCTGACCATGACTCACCCCTTTGGGGCAAAGCCCGCAGTGAAAAAGGAGGCGAAGTAACATGGCAGAGGCAAAGACATCTTCTGTAAAATCCATGGTGCTGCCGCCGCTGGTGCTGGCAATAATCTGTGCAGTCTGCTGTGCATTTCTGGCACTTGCCAATATGGTGACCAGGGACAAGATCGCTGCCGCAGAGGCAGATGCCATTCAGACCAGTCTGAAACAGCTGCCCGATGCCGGCACATTTGAGGAAGTCACAGACTTCCAGCCGGAGAATAACGAAAAGGCATCTGCCACCGGTCTGTATCTGGACGAAAACGGACAGTATGCCGTGCTGGTGACCGCAGACGGCTATAACAAAGGCGGCCTGCAGGTCGTCATCGGCGTGGACAAAGGCGGAGCCGTTACCGGCGTTTCCTTCGTCACCGTTTCGGAAACCCCCGGACTGGGCACAAAGGTGCAGTCCAATCCGGAACTGCTGGTAGATCATCTGGTGGGACTGTCGGACAGTGACGCAGTAGACGGCGTGGACAATATCACCGGAGCGACCTATTCTTCCAAGGGCATGAAAGCCGCTGTGAACTGTGCCCTTGCAACTGTACATGCCAATCAGGAGGTGACCGGTGCATGAACTACGGAAAAGAATTTACCAAGGGTATCCTGAAAGAAAACCCGACGCTGGTAGGACTGCTGGGCATGTGCCCGACGCTGGCAGTTACCACCGCGGCATTTAACGGCATCGGCATGGGCTTGTCTACCATGTTCGTGCTGATCTGTTCCAATATCGTGATCTCTCTGCTGCGGAAAGTGATTCCGGAGCAGGTGAAACTCCCCTGCTATATCGTAATCATTGCTTCGTTCGTAACGGTCATTCAGTTTCTGGTGCACGGTTTTGTGCCGGCGTTGTATACCAGTCTGGGGGCATTTCTGGAACTGATTACTGTAAACTGTATCATTCTGGGACGGGCGGAAATGTTCGCCTCCAAGAATAACGTGCTGGCTTCGGCTCTGGACGGTGCCGGCATGGGACTGGGCTTCACACTGGCTCTGTTCCTCATGGGCAGCGTGCGGGAGATTCTCGGCAGCGGCACATGGTTCGGACTGACGATCCCCGGCATGGTAGGACATACCATGAGCCTGTTTGTCATGCCGGCAGGCGGCTTTCTGGTGCTGGGCTTCGTGATCGCTGTGGTCTGTGCCCTGTCCAGGAAGAATCCCCCGAAAAAGATCGGCTGTGCAAGCTGCCCCAATGCGGCGGCATGTCACGCAAAGTGTGAGGAGGCTGACGCATGAGTACCTATATTGCAATCATCATTGCGGCTGTGCTGACGAACAACTTCGTTCTGTCGAAATTTTACGGCTGCTGTCCGTTTCTGGGCGTTTCGAAAAAGCTGGATTCCAGCGTGGGCATGGGTGCCGCAGTGGTTTTCGTCATGTTGTGTGCGTCCCTGTGCACCTATCCCATTTACTACTTTATCCTGAAGCCGCTGGAACTGACTTATCTGCGGACAGTGGCATTCATTCTGGTCATTGCCGTATTTGTACAGCTGCTGGAAATGGTCATCAAAAAGCTGATGCCGCCGCTGTATAAAACACTGGGCGTGTATCTGCCTTTGATCACTACCAACTGTGCCGTGCTGGGTGTTACCATTATGAACATCGACGAAAGCTACAGCTTCGGACAGTCGCTGGTGAATGCCGTGTTCTCCGGCGTAGGCTTTGCACTGGCAATGGTGATCTTCTCCGGTGTCCGTTCCCGCGTGGACGATGCCGAGAGCGAAACCCCGAAGATGTTTCGCGGCGTTCCGGCAACGCTTATCGCAGCCGCCATTGTGTCCATGAGTTTTCTGGGCTTCGGCGGACTGGGACAGTAAGGAGGGTGTGTCATGGAATTTGTCTATCCCATTCTGATATTTGTGGTCATGGGCATTGTGTTCGGTGTCCTGCTGGTCGTGATCTCAAAGGTGTTCGCGGTGAAGACCGATGAGCGTGCGGTGCAGATCACCGAGGCACTGCCGGGTGCAAACTGCGGGGCCTGCGGCTATGCCGGCTGTGCAGACTATGCCGATGCCATTGTGAATAAAGGTGCTCCTATGAATGCCTGTCTGCCCGGCGGTGCCAATGCTGCGGCAGCGATCGGCGACATCATGGGCGTGTCTGTGACTGCGTCGGAACGCATGGTGCCGGTGCTGCACTGTAACGGTACCTGCGAAGCCACCAACCGGAAGTTCACGTTTGACGGCGTGCAGTCCTGTACCGCTGCGAAACGGTTTTACGGCGGCACCGGTGTCTGTGCCTATGGCTGTCTGGGACTGGGGGACTGCGTTTCCGTCTGTGAAAACGATGTCATCTCGATCAAAGACGGCATTGCCACATTCTGTACGGAAAAGTGTGTTGCCTGCAACAAGTGTGCGAAAGTCTGTCCCAACGGGCTGATCGAACTGCGGTCGGAAAAGAAAAAGGTGGACGTTCGCTGCTCCTCCCGCAATATGGGCAAGGTGGCAATGCAGTCCTGTCAGAACTCCTGTATCGGCTGTAAGAAGTGCGAGAAGGTCTGCAAGTTTGAGGCGATCATCGTCGAGAACGCCTATCCGGTCATCGATTATGATAAGTGTAAGTCCTGCGGCTTGTGTGCAAAGGAATGCCCCAGAGGGTGTATTGAAAACCTGCGGAAGCCCAAGGTAGTTGCCCCGAAGCCGGAGCCGGTAAAGGAAAAGCCGGCGGCAGAAGAATAAAAAAACGCCGGTCTGCCTCTTGACAAACCGGAGAAAAATACGTATAATAAAAATAGAAAGAGCATACCGGCAGACGGTTGCTCCCACATTAACGGAAAACGATTAAAAGAAATAACCGCCGCAATTGCAAGAGGGGCGGTTATTTCTTTTTATGATTGTCATGGAAAATATGATACAACAAAGTTGTAAATGTAACCAGGAATGTCAGAAACGCAAAGAGTTCTGACCAAGTCACATAATGTTCCATAGCATCACCTCCCATCGTATGTAAATACGTGGGAGCAGGAAACGAAACCGTCCACCGTTTTCGGTATGCCCTAGGGCTTTATTATGGCACACCCTGCCGAATATTGCCTCAAGACAGCAAAACCGAAAAAAACGCCGGTCTGCCCCTTGACAAACCGGAGAAAAATGCGTATAATAAAAATAGAAAGAGCACATCGGAAACGGTCTGCTCCCAATGATTGGTTATGAAATAACCGCCCAAGTTTGGTAGCTAGGGGCGGTTATTTCCGTTTATTGCTGTTTTGCAAGATCAAAATGATGTCGCAAACGACATTGCACAAAGTGAGAAACTCCATCCAAGTCATCGCAATCACTCCCTTCCGGGAGCAGGATTCGACCGCCGAATACAGAATATGTACCCGTTCCAATGCACTCTGCTTATGATTATAGCACACCCTGCCGAATATTGTCAAGACAGCAAAACCGAAAAAAA
>NZ_QSTT01000028.1:0-254 GCF_003438725.1 Ruminococcus sp. OM06-36AC | reverse complement strand
AAAAAAACGCCGGTCTGCCTCTTGACAAACCGGAGAAAAATGCGTATAATAAAAATAGAAAGAGCATACCGGTAGACGGTTGCTCCCACATTAACGGAAAACGATTAAAAGAAATAACCGCCGCAATTGCAAGAGGGGCGGTTATTTCTTTTTATGATCGTCATGGAAAATATGATACAACAGTGTTGTAAATGTAACCAAGAACGTCAGAAATGCAAAAAGCTCTGACCAAGTTACGTAATGTTCCATAGCAT
>NZ_QSTT01000027.1:0-18281 GCF_003438725.1 Ruminococcus sp. OM06-36AC | reverse complement strand
CACAACAGCAGCAAATATTTTTTCCTGTAATCCATTGCGAGTCAGGATATTACGAAACCGTCCGATTGTATCACCGTCTGGGACTTCGCTCGGTGAGTTGATTCCACAAAAATTGGAAAATGCACGGCTGTCAATCACTTCGTTCATGACTGCCATGTCTGCGAGATTGTAGACATTCTGCAATATGAATATTCTCAGCATCAATTCCAATGGGTATGGTTTATTGCCAAGTTCTCCTCTGTAATAACTCGGCTGTATCAGTTCAAGAAATGTTTCCCATGGTATGATCGCTTCAAGCTTCTCTAAAAATTCTTTTTTATTGGTTCTGGCTGCACCAAGTTCATCGTTGATTTCTGCCAGTGTCATTTGTCTTTCCATATATCTATTATATCATATTTTTGCTCGTTTGGCAATTGTGCGGTGTTGCCGTAAAGTTTGGGTGCAATACCTATGGACAAATATCGGCGGTGTGCGCTATAATGTTACTGTGCAGGCGTAACGCCCCTGCAACTATGAGCCTTGCGTGTAGAGAGAGATAATCGCAGGCGGAAAGGAGACAATTGAAAGAGACAGCAACTACCGTAGATAAAGATAAGGTAGATAGCTCCTATTCGGAGTATCGTATCGGTCTGACAACTTATCGTGTCAAGATCGTATTCAACCAAGATACAGACGAAAGTCTGGAAGATATTATCGAACGGCTTATTGCCCGTGAGATAGAAAAGACTGCGTGAACAGATAATGGCAGGCTTTGATATTCCAGAATTTCTGAGTATATCATAGCCTGCTGTTTTTGTCGGAAAGTGAGGAATAGATGACAGACAAAATAACAGCACTCTATTGCCGACTCTCGCAAGTCACCAGTACATTGAGAAAGGAAACATCATAAGCAAAGCCGAATCTGATAAACAACTATATAACGAAAGCAGAAAGCCATATCACGAGAATTCTCATGATATGGCTTTCTGTTTCAAAATACTTGCTTTTTCTTCTGTAATGGTGTATAATGTATACAATTATAGTACATATGAGGTGGATAATCATGACCGATATGCAACCCAAGAAAATGATCATACTCGATATTCTTGATATCCTGAGAAAGCACACCGACGAAGACCACAGGCTTTCACAGCATCAGATACAAAACTTGATGAAATCTGAATACGGAATGGAAGTTGATCGCAAAACAGTCAGGCGCAACCTTTCCAAGCTGATGGAGTATGGATTTCCAATCAAATATCGTGGCAGCGACTTTGAAGAAGATGCTATCATCCGAAACAGCAAAAACGGCGAAGAAACAATACTGACCGACTGGTATTACGTTCACAAGTTTATGAACGGCGAACTGCGGCTGCTAATCGACAGCGTTCTGCTGACAGACGGTCTCTCGAAAAAAGACCGTTTGAGTCTGATCCACCGCCTGGAAGGATTGTCGAGCAAATATTTCCGTTCTGAAATATCCAAGATCGACATGGATATTTACGGAAAGGTTCTGAACAGGGAAATCCTGATGACGCTTGAAACTATCGGCAGTGCAATAGCGAACGGCAGGCAATTATCCTTCCATTACTGTGACTGCGGACTTGACGGAAAGCTGAAATACAGGCTTGACAGCAACGGAAACAAAAAGCAGTATACCGTCAATCCCTATCAGGTGATCTCTCAGAACGGTCATTCTTATCTGATATGCAATCTTCCGCCGTATGATGATCTGACGCATTTCCGGATCGACCGCATCAAGGATTGTCAGGTGCTTGACACACCTTCTAAATCTTTGCGTATGCTGAAAGGCTTTGAAACAGGTATCAGACTCTCGGACTATATCAAATCTCACCCGAATCTCTGGAGCGGAGAACCGGTACATATAGCATTCCAATGCAAGCAGTATATGATGAATGATGTTGCTGACAGCTTTGGGACTGACCTGCGTATTGAAGAACTGCCTGACGAAATGATGAAGGTTCATGTTTATGCAAGCGAAGCGTCAATGCTACACTGGGCGATACAATTTGCAGATGCGGTTGAGGTGCTGTCCCCGCAGGGGTTGCGTGAGCAGATCGCTGAAACGCTGAGAAATGCTCTTGAAAGATATGAGCAGTAATAAAGGCTATTATTAACACATTTTAATGTGGTGTAATAACAAGGAGGAAATATTATGAGCAAATCAATAACAGAAGAAATGGTGAAAGATGTCATTAAAGAATGGGCAAGAAATAAAGCCGAAAATGGGGAGATCATATTCGATGAAACATTTTGCGGCGGTAAATTCGTTCGTTATAAAACTGATAAAATGACATTATTGATCCCTGATAATATTGAAGGAAAGTTAAGCGGATGGAAACGTCCTGATCATTACGCATATGAGATCGAGTGCAACCAGACGATATTAAATCTCATGCTTACATTCAGCTATACCAATATTTCTGATGAGACTAAGAAGATCTGCGAAAAACTATGGAACAATTTCAAGATGATGCCCAAAATGGATACTGAGAATTCCGGCGATAATTATTTCAGACTGTGCATATATGATGCCAATATCAAGGAATATAACGAGAAAGAGATATATGAGGCAATGGACAAACTGTTTTATCAAATGAAAGGCTACGAAGAGTTCATTTGCTATAAGCTTCAGAAAGGAAAAATATAATTATAGATCAATACAAAACGCCCTTTTAGCTTAGAGCGTTTTTGGTACATAGGCAATGATATAATATAATCACAAAAGGAAAGCACAGTACAGCAATTGGCATACTGCATATTTTAGATGATACTTTTTTGTGCAAAAGGGAGAATTTTCTGCTAAGCCGCCCACATCTTCGGAATTTCAGTTTTTATATGCTATGATAGAACCGTAAAGAGAAAGTCTTGCTTATGTCAGGAGGTAGCATATGGATTATATCGAAAGAAAACAGTGGATAGAAGTTTGTCAGATGTTCTTTGATGCGTATGTCAAGTTTCAAATCGACAGAACGGAAGCACAAGCGTATGGCGTGGGAAACAGCATAACTGACATAGGACATTTTTGTCCCGTTAAGTTTGCTATAATATAATCACAAGGGAAAAATAAGAAATCAATTTCTAAGGAGGAAAATATATGCGAGTAACATCATCACAGGCAGCAAAGCTGTTGCGTCAGCTCAACGATGAACTGAGAGCATTACAGCTCAAAGAGGCAAACTCCTGCAGCTTTGTAGCCGCAATTCAGGAGGATGTCGAATCTGTACGTCCTGAGTACAATTTCAAGGAAATGCGTGATGCTCAGGCAGAGGTTGAGTGTAAGATCCGCAAAGTAAAACACGCAATAAACGTGTTCAACACAACAACGATTATTCCGGATTTTAATATTACGATCGACGAGATGCTTGTATATCTTCCTCAGCTTAATGCGAAATGTACGACCCTCTCTAAAATGAGAGATGCAATGCCGAAAGTGCGTGTCAGCTCAGGTTATTCCGGCGGTGGCAATATCATCGACTATAAATATGCTAATTACGACATCGAAGAAGTCAGCAAGTATTATGCCGAACTTTCCGATACGCTTGCAAAGGCTCAGACAGTGCTTGATCTGGTTAACAGCACTGTCGAATTCGAGATAAATATCTAAGACTTATTCCGTTTACAGTTCTCACGCTTCCTTATGAATATGACTTTGTTCGTGTTCAAGGTTATCGTTGTCCGTTATTATCTTTCTTTATTGGTTTAGGTCAGGGTTCAATGTTTCTGAATTACAATGATAAAAATAATTTGGCTGTGAAAACTGTAATAAAAACTTTATGTCGGCGGAAGTTCGGTTTCAGGCTGGCAACTTGTATGTACATAATATAATTCAAATATATTTTTCAGGAGGTATTAATTATGGATATTCATGAGAAGAACCGTGTGATTTTTCAGGCTGCAAAACAGTACCTTGAGCAAAATGCAAATCCTCAGAAATGTCAGCGTTACCTTGTTAAACGGGACATTCATTCTTTAGAGGATGCCTTTGAAGTTGCTGTGCGTTCAATTAACGATCAGACAATGTTAGGCGGCGTTATTGGTTATGGTGACGGAAAAGAGGGGAGCAAGGGGCAGATTATCAAGCGATGTCTGTTTGATCTTGATTATAAGAAAGTCTATGAGGCTTACGGCGATGGAAAAACGGACAAACGATATGAGAAGCTCTATCGTTGTTTTCGGGAAGCAATCGAATCGAACGGTGAGGATAGCGAAAATAATTCATGGAATAAATATGCTAAAAATGTCTGCGCAATCGCTGCTTATATTACGAGGTTTGATTCAGAGGAGGATATGATCAAGTATTTCAATCGAGCTAAGAATGTTGACGAGCGCATTGCACTGGCAGACGAAATTGCCTCAGAGATACCGTATTGGGGCTTTAAAATGGCTTGTAACTGGTTGAAGGACATCGGTATAAACGGTTTTGCAAAGCCTGATAATGTCCTTTCGTACATTTTTACCAATCTGGGGCTTGCAGAGAAGAACGACAAACTGATTTTCAAGGCAATCAATCAAATGGCTGAGGATAATCACACGCCGACTTTTACTGTTGATATGGTTTTCTGGCTTATTGGAAACAGTACAGCGTCAGTAATTAAGGATATAGAAAGAAAGAATGGAAAAAACAAGGAAGATTTTGTAAATACAGTATTAAGTATGATAAATGATAATTAAAACAACAGGAGAAAAAATGCGCAATATTGATAAATTTCGTGGCTGCCTCATAGGCGGGGCATCCGGAGATGCTCTGGGATATGCTGTTGAATTCAAAAGAGAGGATGAGATCTTCTCTGAGTATGGCAAAGATGGCATCACCGAATACGATTTGATATTAGACGATGATGTTGCAGAAATATCGGATGATACACAGATGACGCTGTTTACGGCGGAAGGTATGCTGCTTGCCGTCAGCAAAAGTAACATTCCCGATTACATAAGCAGCATCAGGAAGATGTATCAGTGTTGGTATCAGACGCAGAGCGAAGTATGCCCAGTGCAGGACGAAAAGCATTGCTCACGTCTTATGCGTGTGCCGGAATTGTTCCATAGAAGATGTCCCGGAACGACCTGCATGACAGAGATCAAAGCAGGTGCAAACGGCACAGTCGAAGTTCCGATCAACGACAGCAAAGGCTGCGGCGGAGTCATGCGTGTTGCACCGATTGGGCTGTATTTCACCGATACTGATATTTCATACGAATACTCCGATATGCTTGCAGCAGAAGCAGCAGCGCTGACGCACGGTCACGATCTTGGCTTTATTCCTGCCGCTGCATTGGTGCATATCGTCAGAGCAGTAACAGAAAGCGATATACCGCTCAAAGCTGCCATAAACGATTCTATCGCAGCGATGAAAAAACTGTTCCCGAAAGCAGAGCATATATCCGAATTTACTGCTATCATGCAGAAAGCTGTTCAGCTTGCGGAAACAGAACAGGACGACCTTTCAGCTATACATCAGCTCGGTGAAGGCTGGGTAGCTGAGGAAACGCTTGCAATCGCTGTTTATTGTGCTTTGAGGTACGAGAACGATTTTGATATGGCGCTGAGAACTGCTGTGAATCATAATGGCGACAGTGATTCCACCGGAGCAGTCTGTGGAAATATCCTCGGAGCATATATAGGCTACAATGCTGTCCCAAAGAAATATAAGGAGCGTCTGGAACTGCACGATCTGATTGTTAAGGTAGCTGATCATCTGTGTGATAAAAGCTGATAAACCACCAATACCATATGTGTGCTCTGCAAAGAACAGAGGTTTGCTATGCGAGTATATGATCATTTCCCAAATCCTGATTGCAAAGGCTATACGATCCTCAATATCCACGGCTATCATGGCAGTCCGAAAAACAGTGCTTACACAGCACAGCATGAGATTGGATGTGAAAACATCATTTCACCATCTATTGATTATGACAGTGAGGAGTCAAGCAACATTATTGGTACGCTCAATATGCTCCGTGTGCAGTACAAAGCGGATATGATCGTTGGCACAAGTCTGGGGGGATTCTATGCGGCTGTGCTGTCTGCACGTCATGACCTGCCGGCAATGCTTGTCAATCCGTGCCTGACACCATTTCTTCTGGATATACTGTCTAAATTTAAAACTCGTCCGCTTGTGAAGCTTTTCGGTGAACTGGCAACGATAGACTCTGCCAATGTGAGCTGCATTGTTGGAGATGATGATGAGGTACTCGGCAATCACACATTTACAGAGAAGTTGCTTGGCAATTCACGCTTTCGCAGAATCGATGGCGGAAAGCATTCAGGCGCTACACTTCCACTAAAAGAATTTTTCACGGAAATGCTCGATTATTACACGAATACGCTGCCATTGATAGATGCCGCTCCGAGCATCTCGCCTGATATATTATAAGAGTATAGCGGTTATGGCACAGGTCATCCTGTTAACACGTTAAAGAACAACTGATAGGAGGTCGAACTATGTCCGATAACAAAAATGGCAGCAAATACACATTCGACAGCTTTGCAGTTACCGATGCAAACCGCACAGCATTTGAGAAAGCAAAACAGTTTGCCGAAAATGTGGATTCCAAGTCACTTGCAATATTCGGCGGCACGGCAACCGGTAAGACGCATCTGCTCTATGCTGTTAAAAATGCAATTGAGCAGAATTCGCCTGATCTTCATGTTATCCTCACCACAACAGCAGATATGGTGGCCTCTCTTACAAATATCATCAGTAACGGCGGTACAGCAGAGCAGTTCCGTGAGAAGTATTTGCAGGCGGATGTCCTATTAGTTGACGATATTCAGGAACTTGCCGGTAAGGAAGCTATCCAGAATGAGCTGATACTGATATTCAATTCGTTCTATGAGTCGGGAAAGCGTTTCATAATGACTTCTTCTCAGAAGGAAGCAGGATACGGAATTCAGAACAGACTGGTTATTCGTGAGTTCTGGGGAGATTTTGCAGTCATTACACGGGCGTATATTCATACGAAATTTGAGTTAGATCCGGAACGGGAAGAGAAACGCTCCGCATTGCTGAAGGAATCAGAACGATTATACTGGAATTTAGCACATGACAAGGAATTCAGCATTGAATCATTCAAATCATATTTCAAAAATGTCTGGACATATTTCAGCCAGTATATCGGACTTTTCGATATTGACCGTGAAGACACTAAAATTATCTGCTATCTCAACCGCATTGATACTGTATTGCACTGTAAATTGCTGTCTAATATCGAAGTATGGGAGCAAAACGCCTGCATTCTGTTCTTTAAAGGGCTGATCTATACGCTTTCTTCGTATGATATCATAATGTATGAAGAAGGATTCTATGGTAATGGTATCCTGTTCATACCGCTACCGCATCATGCAGGAACATCAGATTGTCTTGAGATCGAGATAGACGAGTTTGATAATTGGTTCAACAGATACTGCGAAGGATATAAACGTACTCGCACCGGAAAGAGAATATCAAAGATACATTGGCGTTTAGATTTGTGATCGGAGGTATTGATGAGGGTATCTGTGTATTCAAGAGAAGCGATCGAGCATATCATAGCAAAAGGCTCATTCCCTGATAATACCGCTGTTATCAGCTTTTGTGATCCGGAGCTGAAACATATTGACAAAGACTATTTTCGTGTCGATTACACCAGCGTTTGCGATGATGTTTTTTATTGTGAGGTCGATGATCTCGACCTCGATTATCTGCCGGAAAAGGGATATACCTATGAAAGCTTCTTTCCCGAAGCACCGGATCTTGCAGAGGATATCAACAAAGCATTCCGTGCCGGCAAGAATATCATCTGTCAGTGCGAATACGGTCAGAGCAGGAGCGCAGGCTGTGCGGCGGCGATACTGGAGCATTTTTACCGCAGGGGTATTGACATTTTTGCAGATTACAAGTATTATCCGAATCAGGTGGTATATCACAAGGTTTTTGATGCTCTGGAGTCGGCAGCATTTCAGCCTACAGAATATCTTCAGCGTGTTTACGATTATTCCGGCACAAAGTTTCCGTTTGACAGAAATGCAGTAGAGGAAAGCCTGAATAGACTGCCACAGACCAAAAGAGACATTCTGTATATGTATCTCTGGGAGAAACAGTCAATGGCTTCAATTGCCAGACTGGTTGGATACGAGCATTTAAGAATCGAACAGATATTATCGGTATGTCATAGAAAACTTGCACATTATATTGCAGACAGCATGAGAAGAGAGCTTACGGACAAAAAGTTGGACGTAACAGATTTTATCGGTATGCCATAGAAAGCTTGCACATTATATTGCAGGCAGTATAAGAAGATGATTCATCAAAAGTGCTTGCATTTGATGTAATCATTAAAATAGCTGACAGGCTGCACAATCAACATTAACACTTATATTAAACGGAGATTTGTTATAAGGTATTAAACGATTCCGACTGATTTCTTCGCTTGCGTATTTGTTAGCTTGTCATGTCAGAAGATGCGCATTTATAGTAATTATTTTATTTTGGAGGTTATTTTTATGGCAGTAAGACCGGTTTATATACCTAAAAATTCAGCACCTTTTTATGATATTGTGAACATTGAGTTCAAGTGGAACGGCGGTTTTGCAGTTTCGCAGAAACAGAAAAATATAAAAGCAATCCATGACGGTTTCAAATTGATTTATCCGGAAGCAAATCCGCTTGAAATTTCAAGCAAGTCACTTATTCAAACAGGTGTTGAACTCAGTGCATTCAATCTTATGAAATATGTACCCGAACTTAAAAAGAGCTTTCCTATAGAAAACGTATATCAGGCAGGAAAAGTATTTGAAAACGGCTGTCAATATACCGATTTGATGCTTGTATCTCCGAAAGATGCAAAACGTGATGAACGTCTTAAAAATAGCGGTAAACTGACTATGTTTAGATTCAGCGGACAAAATTTTCCGCTTATTCCTGAATCGCTTTTCTATAATTATATTTATATCAATGCGATTATCGAAAATGAGAAGCTTGCAAAGAAAATACTTGATTTTAACGGATTTACGGATATTGAGTTCAATCCTCAAAAAAGTATAAGCACGCAGGCTGAATCTGCTGCTATATACGTAGCTTTGGCAGAACTTGGAATGACTGGAAAAATAAAGGATTATAAAGACTTTTATTCACTGTTTATAAAATAGCAGAGGCACTTTATGAAAGTTACAGTTTATTCAAGAATAGAAATTGAAAAAGTCATGGCTGACGGAAATTTTCCGCAAAATACCGCCGTCATTAGTTTTTACGACCCTGCAATAAAGCGTATTGACGAGGGCTATACCCATGTGGATTACAGCAACATATGCGACACTGTATTCTACAGTGAGCTTGAAGATCTCGATCTTGAAGTTCTCAAACGTAAGGAATATACATATGATACTTATTTTCCCGAGGCAGACGATATGGCTGCGTTTATTGTAAGCGCTTATGCGGACGGCAAGAATATTATCTGTCAGTGCGAATACGGTCAGAGCAGAAATCCGGAAATGTCGATCTGCTGCTGAGTGTGATCTTCGGGGAAAATATGCGGACTTACCAGAAAAAGAGTTCCTTTTCCAAAGAGGCTGTTTTTCCGGAATTGATACGTTCTGATTTTCCCTTGGGAATGAACCTTTCCAGAATCAAACGGGGAGAACCGGTCTCGGATACGATTTTGCGAAAAACACTGATCCTGCTGAACTTCTATTGTTTCTTTGCAGTGCTGTTTGCAAAGAATGACACCTCCGATTTGTTTTGTGCCATTGAGTCTGATTTTCTGGACTTTGTCCATGAAACCAATGACCTGTTGTGCAGCAGCGGTCTGCCGGCTTTGTATGTGCGGAATCCTTATGACTGGCTGTTTCTGCACTGTGCCAATCATCCCTATCCGTTGGAAGAACTGCGGTCTGCCATGCGGCGGTACTATTTTGACCAGGCAGACGAAAAAAGCACATCACTTTCCACACTGTGATGAAAGTGATGTGCCTGGATCATGTTGCTGTTAGAACATGGTCTTGATTTTAGAACTGCATTTGCAGGTGTAAGTAGAAGTCACCGCGGTTACGGTGTACCATGCGTGCTTCTGTGCCTTCTTCGGTCAGAATGTTTTGAAACATCCGGTGAAATTGAATGCTGGAAATGCTGCAGGGGAATCGGTTCTCCCGGCAGTAGCTTAAAAATCCGGCATATACCACAGCGGTTCGCTCTGCTTTTTTGTGCTTGGGTTCTGATAGGACGATGCAGTGATTGTAAAACGCCTTTACCACATTGTGTTCGTTTTTATAATGCTCCAATGCAGCTTCGCAGGCAGGAGAATAGGTGAAATTGTAATCGTTGTCGATCAGCCGTTCCAGTCCGGCATAGGCAAAATTGAAGATGCCCGGGAGTTCTTGCATCAGATCTCCTTCCAGATAAATGTTCTTGTAGAGAACACCCTCCTCCGGTTCCTGATTGGGAGCGAGGTCATGGAAACACTGTTCAAAGGGAATGATCAGCAGCCGACGATAGAACCCGTCGCTGTAATCCTTGGTCTGGATCATATCATTTGCAAGGAGAATGAACTTGCTGTGGATCTCTGTGGTATAGGACTTTTCAAATTTTTCTTCGATTTCAATGGAATCGCCGCCGGTCAGTGCCTTTAGGTCAGCTGTGCTGTACAGCTTTTCTGTCTTGGTCTCAGAGGAAATGTTCAGCAGCTTTCGGTCTAGGTTTTGCTTGCCAAATCTTCCGCTACTGATCTGATCCAACGCAACAGCAGATACATTCCGTTCTCCCAGCATATGCTTGATCATGTTGGATAACAGGGACTTTCCGTTGGAACCGGAACCCAGAAAGACAACAAGTTTCTGCATAATGTCTTCATAGTATAGGCAGGCTCCCATGATCTCCTGAACCAGATCAATCCGTGTCTGGTCATTGTCAAAGAGTTCCTGCAGAAAGCGGAAAAACTGCGGTGCTTTTGCCTTGGGGTCGTAGTCATATGGAATCTGTACCAGACAGAAAATGTCCGGCGTTGGTTTCTCTATCGTTTCCTCCTGTAAATCGAAGATGCAGTTTTGGAACTGCAGGAGTCCCGGACGCATTCCGTTATCTTCTGCATAGGGAACTTTTCGCTTGAAATAGGGGATGTACTCGTTTTCCTGCTTTCGCTTCCAGATATTACAGGAAGCTTCTTCAATGATCGCAAAGAAAATCTTTTTGTATGCGTGATCTTCCAGATATTCATAACACTTTGACTTAAAATTGTAGAAGTAGAGCTTTCCGTTGCAGTATAATGCGTGGACTCTTGTCATTGCATACTGAATAAATACGGTGTGGTCGAATTGAATCTTGCTGCCGTTTTCTTGAGTAAATCCACGTTGTGCCAGCATCTTTTCCTTGACTTCTTCCGGCGGCAGACTGCTTTTCCATTGTTCGTTTTCTTTGTCTTTGGCAATGTAGTTTGTTTCCTGAAATGGTTTCATATGATTTTTTCCTCCTGTTGTAAATTGGCGGAGAGATTTCCGCATGATTCATTGTATCATAGGAAGAAATGGGTTTGTAACAATGACTTTTCAAGTGGTTGTTACAAATGCCGTATGGCGTTGTGTTACGATGACAGCCGGGAGGTGATGGGATTGCAGGAATGTGTTTGCCAGGCAATGGAACTGATCTCTGTTTTGCAAAAGGAGTCCGTTTCCCCGGCAGTTTTTTTGAAACAGCACGTTTCATTTTTTTCGGGTATCCCTTTGTGGTCACTGCTCGCACCGGAATGCAGGCAGAAGGCAGTTTACACAGAAAGCAGCTATGTCTACTTGATCGGCAACTATCTGTATTTTCAATGGGAGGGAAAACCGGTGACATGGCTGGAGCGAAGACGGTTTGCTGTCTTTCCGTCACACTCGGAATTTTATCAGAAAACATTGTGCAGCAATTGGAAAAGGCGATTTCAGACATTGCAGGAATTGCAGGAATACCTTTTACAGATGCCGTCATAAATCAATATCATAACTTTTGAAAAGAGGAACTTACCATGCGAATGCCACTGCCAGTCGGTACACATCTGACCCTTTCCGCCATTGGAACCCAGCATCAGATCACAGTGCAGATTCAGGAACTGATCGGAACAGGAGCCAGCTGTCTGGTCTATACGGCGGTTTGCAGGGACGGAGAACAAAACGAATTCTATCTCCGGCTGAAAGAGTTCTGTCCGGAAAATCTACACCTGATTCGGCAGCAGGACGGCAGTTTGCTTGCGGCAGACGAAGAAGCTTTTCAACGGCAGATGCAAAGCTTTATCTGGGGGTATCAAAAGCAGATGCAGTTCCGGCAGTTCCCGGAGAGCTGCAACAGTATCAGCAATGTCCAGGGCGTTTTTGCCGGAAACGGCACCCGGTATATTGCTATGAACTGTCAGAATAGCATTCCGCTGGAACAGCAGGAACTGTCGCTTTATGACACATTTCGGGTACTGCGTGCAGTGGCACAGCAGCTGGACAATCTGCATCAGCATGGGTATCTCTATCTGGACTTAAAGCCTGCCAATGTGCTGCTCTATCCGGAAACGCCGGAACTGGTGATGCTGTTTGATTTTGACAGTGCCATCGAAAAAAGCCGGCTTTCTGATGCAGTGATCTCCTGTACAGCAAAGTGGGCAGCATCGGAGGTGTTACAGCAAAACCGCAGAAAGATCGGCGTTGTGTCCGATGTCTATACGCTGGGCGGACTGTTGTTGTACCTGTTGTTTCACCGTGCTCCGGAAGTAAAGGATAGGAGAAGTCGTGCAGTATGGGATGCAGAGTTCCCGGACTCAGTGCTTGCCGGAACTTCTCCGGAAATCAGACGCATGGTCACGGAGCTGCTGCGAAAGACCTTGGCTGCCAATCCGGAAAAGCGATATGCCTCCTGTGCGGAACTCCTGGCACAGATCGAACCCTTTCTGGATTCGTTTCAACAGCCAAAGCCTTATCTGCAAACCAAACTGCCCTTGGGTAACAATTACTTTTGCGGACGGGATATCGAATTGCAGGAGATCCATACCCTTTTGCAGCAGGAAAAGTTTCTGCTGCTCCACGGTGTCGGCGGTATCGGAAAAACAGAACTGGCAAAGCATTATGCTATGACGTATGCGGAGGAGTATGACGCCGTTGTATTTGTTCGGTTTCTGGATAGTATAGAGAACACCATTCTCAGCGATACCAATTTTCCCATTGTGCATTGCACACGCTCTGACGGGGAAAGTGATGCGGCATATCTGGAACGGAAATTGCAGGTACTGCGTCAAATCTGTACGCCAAGGCATCTGATCCTGCTGGACAATTTCGATACCGGTGACTGCGAAAATCTGGACTTCCTGACAGAACTGCCTTGCCCCATTCTGGTGACCTCCAGAGTGGATTATGACGGCATTTTTCCCCAGTATGAGGTAGACATTTTGTCTGACGAATCGGCGTTGTATCAAATGATGGCGTACTATACAAAGCGAGAGCCGGACTTGTACACCGATGCCATATTGAAGGCACTGAATGGGCATACCATGGCAGTGGAACTGGTGGCAAAGCAAATGGCACTGCATCAGCTCACTTCCCGTGAAATGTACGAAAAGCTCTGTGCAGAAGGCATTTCCGGAGATGACGGCAAAGTGCGTCAGCTGAAAGACAGCACACTCCGGGAAAAAACGGCATTCCATCATATGGAGATCCTGTTCTCGGTGCTGGATTTGTCCGAATCGGAAAAGCAGGTGCTTCGCTGTGCTGCCCTGGTCGGTGCAACGCCAATGGTACGGCAGTATTTTGAAGTTATTAGTGATTTGAACGAGGCAGAGATCAACAGCCTGGATCGGCTGATTCAAAGCGGCTGGATCTCCGAAGTGTATCAGGATGAAATGTGCATTCTTTCCACCCATCCGCTGATCGTAGAAGTGCTGTGTGAAAAACTGCGTCCGAACAGCAGGGAATGCAAACGAATCCTGATTATGTCAGGTGCCGTTGCCAGTTACATTGAGGAATCCGAGAATGCGGAACAACGGTTTGCATCTGTGCAGTGGCTGGATCATATGGCACATCATATTCAAGGTGATGATCCGGAACTTTCGTATTTCTTCGGCACCATGTGTTATCCGCTGTATCTGGGAGAAGATCGTTATGAGGATGCTCTATGGGCAGCACAGCAGGAACTTCGGATTCTGAGGCTGGAGGAGGATTCCAGGCAACGGCAATTCAATGCACTGTCTTTTATCCGGGATATTGCAGCACAGCTGCATGATACAGAAACCAGTGAAAAAGCGGCGGCAGAAATAGCGGAACTGCATTTATCAGCAGAGGAACAACTCAGCGATCTGAGTGGAATACTGTTAGGGTATATAACCGATCGCTGTGATTTTGAAGGAACGAAATCATGTGTAGAACAGATCTTACAGCTTGCAGAAGAAATCGGAGAGCCTATGAAGCTTGCTTCGGCTTATTCCAATTTTATCTTGCTGGAAAATGCTTATTGGATCGATTGCAATAGTGCGTTTTACCTTGAAAAAACGTTGTTCTACGCAGACCAGTGCTTTGCAGAACAAACGGCGGAACAGGAGCAAGATATATCATTTTGGTCAGAACTGGGGGATATTTATCGGGACTGTGAGCAGTTTTCCCGTGCAATGGCGTGTTATCAAAAAGAGCGGGAATTGTTTCAAGTGCAAATGCAGGAAGAGCCTATGGAGGAAAGTACCAAACTGGTGCAATTTCAAACCGCTGTGGCAGTCTGCAATTTGAAAATGAAACAATTTTCTGAAATGGAAGAAAATTACGAGGAGGCAATCGCACTGGCAAATCAGCTCTATGGAGAGGAGCATGAAGAAACCGGAGAGATCTGGGCTACCTATGCCTGTGCATTGATCGACTGGTACAACGCTCAGCCAAGCCGGGAACTGCTGAAAAAATGCAAAGCTGCCATGGAACAGGCATTGGAAACTTTGCTGGAGCATGATGTGTATGGCGAAGTTAGGATTGCAAATTTGATGATGCGGTATAGTTCTGTGCTGTCAGAATTGGGAGAATTCCAGAATTGTGACATCGTTGCAGCTGAGGCATTGGAGTGCTTTCAGAAGAATTTCGGGGAACTGCATGAACAAATGGAATGGGTGTATCTTATGATGGCAGACAATTACCGCAAGGCAGGGGATAAGGAAAATGCCAAGCGATATTATGACCTGGCGATCCGTGTCTTGCGGGAAAACGATTATGAGACGGACGAGCTGGAAGAACGAGTGGAGGAGATATTGCAGGGGATGTGATTGTTGGAAAGTGTGTCACTTTTTTCACGGTATATAAAGATAAGACCAGCCTGAGGTTCTGCGATTGGAATCTCAGGCTGGTTGTTTTATGGCTTTTTAGGAGTGAGGAAGGTGATGTGTTTTTTGAAAATCTATCCTTAAAATATATTGGAAAATGAGCCAAAGTCATTTTAACGCTTGGTTTAACGCACGCAGCGAGCGTTAGCGAGTGTTAAACCAAATTCTATAAATGTTCCGAAATTCCGTGCTTTTTTCAAATGCAGATAAAATTTTTTATCGTTTAACGCTTGCTTTTAACGCTCGGTCGTGTTATAATGAATTTGATTCAATGCTCACCGAGCGTAAAAGGAGTGTTAAAATGAATATTGGATTTCGAGAAAATATGACGGTTGAATTCAAGAGCGATCTGAAAAAGTTATCAGATGATGTGATAATCGAAAGTGTAGTCGCTTTTGCGAATACTGACGGTGGTAAATTTTTTCTTGGTGTAGAAGATAATGGTGATGTTACAGGACTGCATCCGTCTCACAAGGATCCTTCTAAGTTGGCAGCATTTATTGCCAATAAGACGATTCCACCTGTTGCAGTTCAAACGGAACTTATGGATGCGGATGATGTAAAGTACTTGATCGTAACAGTTCCGAAATATACAGCGATTGTTGCTGCTTCAAATGGAAAAGTTCTGAGAAGACGCATAAAATTAGATGGAGAGCCGGAAAATATCCCGATGTATCCATATGAAATGAATACCCGGCTTTCTTCTTTGCGTATGCTGGATTATTCTGCTCAGCCTGTTCCGGAGGCAGTATATTCAGATTTAGATCCGGTAGAACGAGAACATCTTCGTAATATTATACAAAATTATCATGGTGAAAAAAATTTGCTTGATCTTGATGATACGGAATTAGATCTTGCACTTCGTTTGGCAGTAGAACAAAATGGTACTTTTGTTCCTACTTACTGTGGTATGTTACTAATAGGACGCCGAGAACGGCTTTCAACGCTTGTTCCGACTGCTGAAGCAGCCTTTCAAGAACTGCAGGGAACGGATGTAGCAGTAAATGAATCCTTTGTATTGCCGATATTGACGGCTTTTGAGAAAATAGAATCATATATGGATGCTAGAAACCATACAGAAGAAATGGAAGAAGGACTGTTTCGAATTTCCATTCCGGATTTTGATAAAAGGGCGTTTCGAGAGGCATTGGTAAATGCTTTCTGCCATCGGGATTATACGATGTTGGGACGTGTTCGTGTTTTACTGGATGATGATGGTTTGACCATCAGTAATCCGGGTGGATTTATTGAAGGTGTAACAATTGAAAATTTATTGACAGCCGAACCACATGGAAGAAATCCTGCACTTGCTGATGTATTAAAGCGAATCGGTCTTGCAGAGCGTACTGGACGAGGCGTAGATCGTATTTTTGAAGGCTCACTTTCCTATGGGAAATCATTGCCGGACTATTCAGAATCCAATACAAATCAAGTGAAATTATTTATTCCTAAAAGTTTGCCGGATAAGGCGTTTATTAAAATGATTGCAGAAGAACAAAGCAAGATCGGCAGACCATTATCTATCAATGCATTGCTGATATTAAATGCTCTGAAATCCAATCGAAGACTGCGGCTTGGAGAACTTGCACATATGATTCATCTCAACGAGTACAAAGTACGCACAACCGTTGAAAAATTAGTTGAATCCGGACTTGTGGAAGCGGACGGAAATGGAAACAGCAGAGCTTATATTTTGAGTGCAGCACTTTATAAAAATGCGGACAATGTAATTGGATACGTGCGGCAGACAGGGATTGATCGGGTTCGTTATCCGGAACTTGTTTTGAAGTTTGCAAAAAATAATCAAGGCAAAGTAACTAGAAAGGATGTAATGCAGCTTTTGCATCTTAATCAGGGGCAGGCATATCGTCTGCTTGTTAAGATGACGGAAGAAGGAAAGCTTTTGCTCGTTGGAAAGGGAAAATTTGCTTACTATAAAATAAAGTAAGAGTGACAGTCTGCTGTATTGTCTGAAAGTGGTTGTTGAATTATGTTGTTTTGTGGTTGATGTAGTATAATAAAACTTGACACTCCAACCTCAAAGGAATAAAATAGGAAAAGAAAAAATGGAGGAAACTTATGGCTATCTCGTATAAAAATCTTCATGAAATAGAAAAAATCAATTTGCATGATGCATATATTGAAAATGTGACTTACAATCATATTGATAAAAAGATTAACATTAAGTTAGAAAGTGAATGGGAAAAAAATGATTATGATTTAGATTTTCATAACGTACTATATTATGAAATGACCTGTTGTGACTTTTGGGGTAGTGGATATAATGTGATTTGTTGGTCAAAATTAGATACGACTGAAATTTTTGATAAGTTGTTAAGACTTGAAATGGTAGAAAACTCTCGTTCAAGAGGAACTAATCAAGAACCAATGGATTTATTTGAATTTTTTGGAATAGAAATACTTATAAATTCAGGAGACAGGTTGAGAATTATATGCAAATCAATTGATGTAAATAAGTTTTAATATAATTAGACTGATGTAGTATAATAAAACTTGACACCCTAACTTCAAAGGAATAAAATAGAAAAAGGAAGAAATGGAGGAAAAAGGAATGTCAGAAAATAAACAATAATATAAAGAAGCGATTGAATGCGTATTCAAATTATCCATAACAAGAACAACTTTTTCCGTATCTGGATATTGTTCCGTGAGCAGCCATTCAATTTGCTTAGCCCAGTCTTCTCTTGTACGATGTTCCTGAGCATCTGCATAACGCCACCCGTTCAATGGCTCTGTAAATAAAAAGATGGAGGCAGTTCCATTACGGATGTATTCATTATCTTCATAAGTAGTACGACCATCTTTGGAACGTATGCTCTTTCTTGCAGATGCAAATAGCTGCACAGGTTTTTCATCCATACATATCACAGATCTTTTCTCATCGTATGGTCTGCTGTAAACTGACAGAACATTTTCCATCGCAGCAACAAAAGCTGCATTGTGTTCAGGTGGTATACACCAGCATTTTTTCAAGTGAGG
>NZ_QSTT01000026.1:0-21215 GCF_003438725.1 Ruminococcus sp. OM06-36AC | reverse complement strand
CACTTGACACATTAACCGCAAGGATTTTGAAGTTAAGCAGCGATAGTCAAAGCAGAATAGAACCTGCGCCGTTTTACAGCTGGTGGGATCCCGCCAATGGACGAGCAGATTCTGCGGTTGCTCCAGTAGCTCATAAAATATCGCCAGACCATCGTTTTTAACGCTTCAATCGTATAATCTTCAGATCTTCTGCCTCTATTATAAAACAATTCCTCCTTCATTCTTGCCCATATGCTTTCGCATCTTGCATTATCATGGCATCTTCCTCCAGCACTGTTCATGCTCTGGACAATGCCGTATTTTTGGATAGCAGTTCTGTACGCAGAACTGGTATACTGGCTGCCGCGATCGGAATGCACAATGGCTCCGCGAATCTCCGGATACCGCAAGCTTGCATTTTTCAGTGTTTCACAGCATAGTTCAGCTCGCATATGGTCCGCCATGGCAAGACCATTTGGCATCAGGTCATAGCAATCAAAAATCGCCGAAACATACAGTTTTCCGTCTTTTGCCTTGATTTCAGTAATGTCTGTAACGCATTTTTTCAAAGGTGCATCTGCTGTAAAATCACGTTTCAGAAGATCGTCTGATTTACGGGCTTCCCGGTCGGCTTTGGTGATTCCGTTGGGCTTTCGTTTGGGTTTATGAATCAGGTTTATCTGCTCCATCACGCTGCGGACAGTTGCTTCGCACGGGATTTTGATACCATCAAACTTGCCGACTTCTTTTCTGTACTTGAGTGCCTGATACATACGTACTCTGCCGTAATCCGCATTTTCTTCGTCCTCATCATGAATTTTCAACATGGCGTCAGCAAGTGGCTGATACTTCCATGGTTTGCCCTTACGCTCAAGATAATCGTAAAACGCCTGTCTGCTGACTTGCAGCGTGCTGCAGTAAAAACTGATTTTTCCGATGTTTCTGCCGTCATCTGTCCGGATTGCAATATACATCAGCCTTTGTTCTTTCCCGATTTCTGACGGCTGGCAGCGAAAAAAGCCGCTGCATCCTCCAAAAACGCATTCATTTCGCTTAGGCGTTTGTTTTCTTTTTCCAATGCTTTGATCCGCTTCCTCAGCTGCTGGTTTTCTTCGGCGATATTCAGCGATTCTTCCGGGCTGCGTTCTCCGCAGCCAATATCAAGGCTTCCGATTTTTACTTTTCTGATCCAGCCGTACAGCGTATTTACGGGTATCTGAAGTTCATTCGCTGCATTTACCGCACCTATCTTTTTTGCAAGCTTTACTGCCTGCACTTTGTACTCATTTTCATATTGTTTATTTTCTGACATTCCTTTTTCCTCCATTTTTTCTTTTCCTATTTTATTCCTTTGAGGTTAGGGTGTCAAGTTTTATTATACTACATCAACTATTTTGTGTCGCTTCTCGTTTACAATTTTGCAACTTGCATATGTGGCAGTATGTATCCGAATATCCCAAAAAAAGAAAATACAAGTACAAGATCAATCGAAGAACTGCCACCAGATTGATCTACCATAATCTGATGGGTGTACTGTTCAAAAGCATTCCCTCTCTTTTGCGTGTCTTGAACGCACTCAAATCTGATATCATCAAACATCTTTCTCCCGTCCGTCCGAATCGCTCTTTTCCTCGCCATTTTGATACTTCCAGACATTCTGCTTGCCATTCAAGGGCCGTTTTAAGTTAATGACATTGCGAAAGAAGCCCACCCGCTGGCTTCGTTTCTCATCGGGCTGGTACTGCTGGGAGCAGGCATCTTCTGGGTGCTGAACTCCTTTGTGGTGTCCTTCTCGTGGGGCAGCCTGTGGGGCGGCTTCGGCATGAACACTTCGCTGGCAACTGGTCTGATGCTGGTGCCGCTGCTGATCGGCATCGGTCTGCTGTTCTTCTTGGATAGAAAGTGGATCGGCTGGGTGGTGACGGCAATCGGACTGCTGGCAATTCTGGTAACGCTGCTGACTTCGGTGCGGTTTCGTCCGGTGTCGGCTTCGCTGTGGCAGTATGTGGTCATGTTCGGCATGATCGCAGCCGGTTGCGGTCTGGTGGCGAGAGGACTGCTGAAAAGCAGAGATTAAGGGAACGTAGAAACCGGCTTTGTACGACGTTTCCTGAAAAAGGCGTGTGGTTTTGCGGAACTACACGTCTTTTTTTGTGAGAATGCACGGCTTGCCAATCATGCGAAATCATGCTATAATAAAAAAGACGGTATAAAGTTTACACATTGTTTTGCTGCGGGTGGGAATTGACACCTATTTAAGCCTATAGCTTGCCTGTATCTAAACTTTATGCAGTGCTCTCAAAAAACGATCACAGAAACAGGAGGCACATCGATGAACTATCGAATATTTCTGGTGGAGGACGACCGCAGCATTGCGGACGGACTGCGGTACCAGCTGGAACAGTGGGATTTTACAGTACAGGTGGTGCAGAATTTCCGCGGCGTGCTGGGAGAATTCACGGCGTTTGACCCGCATCTGGTGCTCATGGACATCATGCTGCCCTGTTATGACGGCTACCACTGGTGTCGGGAGATCCGGCAGGTGTCACAGGTGCCGATCATTTTTCTGTCCTCGGCTTCGGACAATATGAATTTAATTATGGCAATGAACATGGGCGGGGACGATTTTATTGCCAAGCCCTTTGACTGGAACGTGCTGCTGGCAAAGATACAGGCACTGCTCCGGCGAACCTACGACTTCGGCGGGCAGACGGCTCTGCTGGAACATCGGGACGCGATCCTCAACACCGCAGATGCCGTGCTGACCTATCACGGAGAACGCATTGACCTGACCAAGAACGAGTACCGGATCCTACAGGCTCTGCTGGAACAGAAGGGCAAGGTCGTCAGTCGGGAAACCTTAATGGAACGGCTCTGGGCAACGGACAGCTTTGTGGACGAGAACACCCTGACTGTCAACGTGAACCGGCTGCGGAAAAAGCTGGACAAGGCAGGGCTGCACGACTTTATCCGTACCAAAGTGGGCATGGGGTATCTGGTGGAATAGGAGGACGGCATGAAAATTTTCGGGGATTATCTCCGCCGGCATCTGGGCGGTATCGGGATATTTCTGGCATGCTGCGGCATTTTTGTGCTGGTATTTTCTCTGTACGACCTGCCGGCGGAAGCCGTGCTGTACGGCGGTGTGCTGTCGGCGGTGCTGTATTTGTTCTGGTTTTTGATGCATTTCCGGAAGTACTATCAGAAGTGCCGCACACTCCGGCAGATGCAGCAGGAGATCGTCATTACTACCCAGTACCTCCCGTCACCGGAAGATGTGTCAGAGCAGGCGTATCAGGAACTGGTGGAACTGCTGTATCAGAAGCAGCAGGAACTGACACAGGAATGGCAGGTGCGGTACAGCGACATGATGGAATATTACACGGCGTGGACGCACCAGATGAAAACGCCGATCGCTGCCATGCGGCTGCACCTACAGGCGGCGGACACGCCGGAAAATCACATCTTGCTGGAAGATCTACAGCGAATTGAACAGTATGTGGAAATGGTGCTGTGCTATCTGCGGCTGGACTCAGATTCCACGGATTATCTCTTTGTGCGGTGTGATCTGGACAGCGTTGTCCGGCAGGCAGTGCGGCGGTTTTCCTCCCAGTTTATCCACCGGAAGATTCGGCTGGAATATGAGCCGCTGGGGTGTCGGGTGCTGACTGATGAAAAGTGGCTGCTGTTCGTGCTGGAGCAGGTGCTTTCCAATGCGTTGAAATATACCCCCTCCGGCGGAACGGTTTCGATTTTTCTGGAGGAGCCGAAAACATTGTGCATTCGGGATACGGGAATCGGCATTGCGGCGGAGGATCTGCCCCGTATTTTTGAAAAGGGCTTTACAGGCTGCAACGGCAGAACGGACAAAAAGGCAAGCGGCATCGGGCTGTATCTCTGCCGGCGAATCTGCCGGAACCTGAACCATACCATTACAGCGGAGTCGCAGGCAGAGCAAGGCACCACCATTCGCATCGGCATGTTTCGGGAAACACGTGGCATTGAGTGATGTGACAAAAATGTAAGAAAGAAAGCGGGAAATGTAAGCCGAATCGATGGCGAAGCATTTCCCGTTTGTGGTATACTGTAGTAGTCAAGGCAATACCGCACAAAGAGCGTCTGGCGACTTTGCACGCCATCTGCTTGCAAATTTCCCGTCATATTTCACAAAAATGCTCGTGAATACATCAAGTATTCACTCCGCTTTTTGTTTCATCTGACGAAAAATTTGACGACGCATCTGTCGCACAATTTTTGTGCGGTATTGCCTCAACAAAACATGGGCAACACTGCATAAGGCTTGTGTGTTGTCCATACACGCAAAGATGAAGGAGGTCATTGCAATGGCAATGCTGGAAGTAGCACATTTGAAAAAGGTTTACACCACTCGTTTCGGCGGCAATCAGGTCGAGGCTCTGCGGGACGTTTCCTTTGCGGTGGAGCAGGGAGAATATACAGCGATCATGGGGGAATCCGGTTCCGGAAAGACTACGCTGCTGAACATTCTGGCGGCACTGGACAAGCCTACCAGCGGCATGGTACAGCTGGACGGAAACGACCTGACACAGATCAAGGAATCCCGTATCGCCGCATTCCGGCGGGATCATCTGGGGTTTGTCTTTCAGGACTTCAACCTGCTGGACACCTTTTCACTGGAGGACAACATCTATTTGCCGCTGGTGCTGGTGGGAACGCCCTATGCGGAGATGCAGCGGCGGCTGGAACCCATTGCGAAACAGCTGGGCATCACCCAGCTGCTGAAAAAATTCCCCTATGAGGTTTCCGGCGGACAGAAACAGCGTGCCGCCGTGGCTCGTGCCCTAATCACCAACCCGCGTCTGATTCTGGCAGATGAGCCTACCGGTGCACTGGACTCCCGTTCCTCTGATGAACTGCTGGCACTGTTTTCGGCGATCCACCAGTCGGGACAGACCATTGTCATGGTAACGCACTCCACCAAGGCGGCGGCAAGTGCCGGACGGGTAATGTTTATCAAGGACGGCGAAGTGTTCCACCAGCTGTATCGGGGGAACGACACCAACGAACAGTTCTATCAGCGGATTTCGGACACTCTGACATTGCTGACTACCGGAGGTGAGGCACGATGAACATGCATCTCTATCCTAAATTGGCATGGCACGGCATTATCAAGAACAAGAAAACCTATGTGCCGTTCCTGCTGACCAGCATCGGACTGGTCATGATGTTTTACATCGTGTCCTATCTCACCTATAACAAATCCGTCAAGCAGATGCGTGGCGGCAGCGATATGCAGATGATCTTGTCATGGGGTGTACCGGTGGTGGCATTTTTTGTTGTCATCTTTCTGTTCTACATGAATTCGTTCCTCATGCGTCGCCGGAAAACGGAGTTCGGACTGTATAATATTCTGGGCATGGGAAAGGGCAATATCGCCCGCGTGCTCCTGTGGCAGAATCTCATGCTGTTTGCCGTTTCCATTGTCGGCGGTCTGGGCATGGGCATTCTGCTGTCCAAGCTGGCGGAACTCTGTGCGGCGAAAATGCTGTCCAATCAGGCTTCTCTGGCATTTGTCATTGAACCTTCTGCGGTGCGAAATACCCTGTTACTGACAGTCCTGTCTTTTGTGCTGATCCTGCTGTATTCGCTGGGACAGATCCGTGTGGCAAAGCCAATAGAACTGCTCCACGGAGAAAAGACCGGCGAAAAGCCGCCGAAGGCACGCTGGATACTGGCACTGCTGGGCATGTTATTGCTGGGTACCGCGTATTATCTGGCGTTGACCACAAAAGATCCCATACAGGCACTGTTGGTGCTGTTTATTGCCATTGTGCTGGTCATTATCGCTTCTTACCTGCTGTTCATCTGCGGCTCTGTGGCACTGTGCAAGCTGCTCCAGAAAAACAAAAAGTACTACTATAAACTGAACCATTTCGTTTCCGTTTCCTCTATGTCCTACCGCATGAAGCGGAACGGTGCCAGTCTGGCTTCCATTTGTATCCTCTCCACCGGCGTGCTGGTGATGATCTCGTCCTCTCTCTGCCTGCGGATCGGCGAAGATGCCAGCCTGCACACCCGCTATCCCAGAGATCTGGAAGTCAGCATTTCCACCAAGGACTACGACCAGAGTGTTGCAGCGGCATCTTATATGGAACAGCAGGTCGATGCCGTATTACAGGCATCGCATCAGACCAGAAAGAATGTACTCGCCTACAACAATCTGAATTTCGCGGCGTTAAGACAGGGTGGCGACATTTCAGTAAAACAGTACACGGAAGTCAGCGGCACCCAGTATGCGGAGAGTATCGACAAACTGGTCATGCTGAATTTCGTGACACTGGACACCTACGAAAAGATCACCGGCACAACGGAAACACTGGGCGAAAACGAAGTGTTGCTGTGTATGTTCCGCGGAACGTTCAGCGGAGATGCCCTGAATATCGATGACCAGTTCCAATTTCATATCAAGAAGCAGGTTCCTGACTTTCTTGAAATCGGTGACAATGCCATTGCGACCTATCCGACCATGTACCTGGTGGTTCCGGACGGCGAAACTATGAGCCGGCTCTACGAGTATCAGTATTCTGTCTACGGCGAAGAAATGGCGTCCAGTTATCAGACCTGTCTGGGATTTGATCTGGACTGCAACGCGGACACACAGATAGAACTGGAAAAACAACTGGAGCAGCAGTTTGCCGACAATGCACAGACACATCAGGAATATTTTTACGAAGTCAAAAGTTTGGAGATGCAGCGGTACAGCTTCTACTCCCTGTTCGGCGGGCTGCTGTATCTGGGCATTTTGTTGAGCGTGGTATTCCTGTTCGGCACGGTGTTGATTATGTACTACAAGCAGATCTCCGAGGGGTACGAAGATGCAGCACGGTTCGAGATCCTGCAAAAGGTGGGCATGACGCGAAAGGAGATCAAAAAGAGCATCAACTCCCAGATCCTGACAGTTTTTGCCGCACCGCTGCTGGCATCGGGTGTGCACCTGTGCTTTGCGTTCCCGCTGATCCGGAAGCTGCTGATGATGTTCGGGCTGTCGAATACGCCGCTGCTGGTGGGCGTGACTGGGGGCAGCTATCTGGTGTTTGCAGTGCTGTATGTGGTTATGTACAAGGCAACTTCCCGCAGCTACTACCAGCTGGTAAAATGATGCGGCAGCGAATTTACCGCGGGGCAGTGCTGGCTGTGGGGCTGATGCTGCTGGCAGTCGCAGCCGTGCCGCTGGCGGTATTTCTGGGAATTGCCGGTGCGGTGTGGAAAATCATGAACTGGCTGTTGGAAAGGGGCAATGCAGAATGAAACTGCGGAAAATCTGGGTGCTGCCGCTGCTGCTGGCACTGGTTTGCAGCGTGGGCTGCGGCGGGAAAGCGGATCTGCTGCACGGCTATGAAAAGGTGGTGTCCTCCATGGGCTCGCTGGCACGTACCTCGGAGCACAAGCTCATTGGCACGCGAACCTGCGGGAGCGACAACTACACCGGAGCCTATGCCGCCACATGTCGGCAGGCACGGGGAAAAGATGTGGTTTTCGGCGGGTGCAGCTTGCAGGCAAGGCGGCTGCAAGTCACGGGCTCGGTTGCCTGCCAGTCCGGCTTTGTGCAGCTGATCGTGAAAAACGGCAGCGACGAACTGTGGCTCACACCCGATGCAAACGGGAACATCTCACAAGAGATCACCGGCAGCGGCGGCGACTGGTATCTTTCGGTGGAATATGCCGATTTTTCCGGCAGCGTGACATTATGCAGTGCTTATGCGAAATGAAAAAAAGCGTATCGTCTGGGACGGTACGCTTTTTGCTATTTCACACGGACGATCGTGTTTCTTTTTGCTGAGCCTGTTGTTCGGAGAGGGTATCAAGAAACTGTTCCAGCCTGCCCTTGTTGCGTTCGGTGAGGGCGTTGTATTTTTGCAGCACCAGCAGGGCATCGTCTGCAATGGTGATCCCGTGGGGATTTTTCGGGAGATTGGTGCGTCCGGCGAGATAGTCCAGACTGACATCGTAGAAATTCGCCAGCAGGACGGCACGGGAAAAGGGAAGTTCTCGTTCTCCCTTTTCATATTTGCCATAATACTGGGCAGTTGTTCCCAAATATGCTGCAATTTCAGTTTGTGTTTTGTCTGCATCTTCCCGCAAGTCGCGGATTCGCTGATAAAAAGCCATTTGAGCCACTCCTTTTTGCATTTATTTTATCATAAATGACTAAAAGATATTGACTTTTCAATCTAAATAGATTATAATAGATAAAAAGAAGTCAGATGTGACTACTTTAAAATCGAAGGAGTTGGTATAAATGAAAGCATACGGAAGAAAATGGTTTGTCCGGTGGGTTGCGGCGTTTGTCAGCATTGTGTTATTTGGAACATATCTGGGTTCTTTGTCAATGAATACACTGACAGTCTCTGCGATTTGCTGTCGAAAGGATGGCTTTGATAAGAGCAGATATACTCTGACCGGCAATGTTGCACAGGATGTTGCGACGATAGCGAAATCACAAGCTGGTCGAACTTGTTCTGATTTTGGGTATTCTGGGGTCGATTATGGGGCGTGGTGTGATGAATATGTTGCGGACTGCCTTGAAAATGCCGGATGTGATGATTCAATCGTTGCACACGGTGGAACGGTTGCAGATTTTGAAAAAAAGATGCGAAAAAGAGGTGCGGTTGTAGTATCTTCGCCGCAGCCGGGAGACCTGTTGTTTTTTTCATGGTCGCACGTGGAAATTGTAACAAGGGTCGAGGGTGGCACTGTGTACTGTGCCGGCGGTAATAACCAGGGGAAAACTTATCCTGGCGGAAGATGTGCCGGAGAGAGAAATGCACAGAGCGTTGCGAAAAGCATGGGCGGTTCGATTCGGTTGTATTTGAGACCGAATTATCCAAATCCAAATCCAGATCCGCCGAAACCTAGTAAATGGTATGACAGTTATCCTCTTGTAGATGTGGGATCAGATTTTTGTGCATTTATTATTAATACAGAAGCTTGGAAAAATATTACAAATGAAAGCAATAGTAATGTTCTTATGCGAAATGAAACTGGATATGCAGAACAGGTTTGGAAATTTATTAGAAATGATGATGGCAGTTATAGAATTATAAATTGTCGAACCGGCGATGCTTTAGACAGAGGTGGGTCAGATAATAATGTGTATGTAAGCCCTGATTGTGGAAATGATTATCAAAGTTGGTACATTTACGGAGAATCAGGGGCATATTTTTTTAAGCCTAAAAATTCGGATAATGTAATGGATATTTCTAGTGGTTCCGTTGAAGATGGTGCAAATGTGGGAATGTTTGAATGGAATGGAACAACTGCACAGAAATTTCAGATATGGAAATTAGATGTATGGACCAATCTAGGTTTGATTCAAAATGTCGGAACAAATTTTTATGCGTATTTAATTAATGTATATGCTTGGAAACACATAACAAATGAGAATAATGATAATGTTCTTATGAGAAATGAAACAGCATATGCAGAGCAAGTTTGGAAATTTATTCGCAATGATGATGGTAGTTATAAAATTGTGAATTGCAAGACAGGAAAGGTCATAGATTGGGATGATAAAAGCGGAAATGTTTATGTCAATTCTGACAACGGAAATGATTTTCAAAAGTGGTATATTTATGGAGAGTCTGGAGCTTACATTTTGAAACCAAAGAATTCAAGTTGTGTTTTAGATATTACAAGTGGCTCTGTAAATGATGGTGCAAATGTTCAAATCTATAATTGGAACGGAACTACTGCACAAAAGTTTCAGATTTGGAAATTGGATTACACGCCAGTTCTCCCCGGCGACCTCAACTCCGACAACACCCTCACCACCGCCGATGCCGTTCTACTCCAGCGATACCTTTTACAGGAACGCACCCTGACACAATCCCAGTGGCAGACCGCTGACCTCAACGCAGACGGCACTGTCAACGGCTTCGACTTGGCACTGCTCCGGCAGAAGCTGGTGGGATAGTTCCATTGCATCGCAGGGACAGATGCCCGCATCTGCCCGATAAGTGCCAGTGAATCAATTTTCTGGACGTTTAACAAGCTGTTCCCGTTCATGATCGGAAAGTTAAGACAAGCAGATGATCGCTTTTCTGCATCTCTATGGCTCGCCGAAAGATGTATTCAAGGGAATGCCAATAAACAAAGAATCTTTCAGGAAATGATGTCCAAAGTTGCATCAAAAACTCATTCAGAAGCATATTGAAATATAGCGTATTTGGAAATCCCATTCTCTCATAAAACAGCACGCCAAGAAACCCACTATTCATGGTTTTGGCGTGCTTGTTTTGTTATATAAAGTCTTCCTCCGCAAGTAATTCAGCCTGTGCAATGCTCCCTCTAGTCCATCACATATTTCGTAAGTCTGCCTTATTTACATAGATTCTCTTGAATTTAGTACTGCTGTCGTCCAAAAGCATATGCCTCTTTTCTTTCTCTTTCTTTTACTTTCTTTCGTTTCTTTCACAAATATAGCATAAGAAATAGAAAAAGTCAAGCATTTCCCCAGCAGTCAATCTTACGATTTCACGCTGGAATCGATTCTATGCAGAAAAAAGCATCATGACACCAGCCGCTCACAATGCCTGCTCAAAAATTTTTGGTGTGTTCCACCTACTTTATTTTGACCCCAAAACTGACCCCAATATACTGTACGCAGTGCATAAGCTGACAAATGTCAAAATAAAAAAACAACGCAATATCGCCATTATCGTACGATTTGAGTATATCTAAAATGTATCAAAAATATGAAATAAATCCCTCATAACCCGAAGGTCGTCAGTTCAAATCTGGCTCCCGCAACCAAACAACCCAATTACTAAAAGTAATTGGAAAGGAAGAAAAGCACGCAGTTTCGGTATTTTATCGAGGCTGCGTGTTTTTTTGTTGCCGTTTTTAAGGACACATAATATAGTAGAAAATATGCTTCGTACCCTTACCATACCCTTACCGATTTTCGGCAAGGGTATTTTTTCGAGTTGCTGACAGAAATTTGGAGAGGGAAGGACTTGAAAAACATCTTTTTTGCTGCTGTTTTCAAAAAGTTTACAAATGAAAAAGGATGCACAAATACCTGCTTTGTGTATCCTTTTCTGCCTCATTCTTGATAAATTGTTTTTCCGAATTTGTAGGCCTCTTTTAAGTGATTTGTCTTGCTGATCTGCGGTTTTCCGTTTGTATCTCCGCATCCTCCGGCTAGCAGCATTCCTTTATCATGAAATCCAATGTAGTGGATGATTGTAAATTTGTAGTACGACACCGCCTGCTCATATGTCCAAAATAGATCATCAGCAGAGGTCATCAGTAATGCTGCATCTTTCACAGGATATTTCTCATACCGTCCTAATGGCGGATTCGTGTCTTCCTCTGCGAGGCAATAGAATCGCTCAATGAATGCCTTTAGTTTCGCAGAGATTGTCCAAAACAACAGCGGAGAGGCAAATACGAGGAGATCAGCTGCCTTTATTTTAGGGACAAGTTCAGAAAAGCCGTCTTTCTGTACACACGGTTTTCCATACCGACAGGTATTACATCCTATGCAACTTTTCACTTCAACCTGATTCAATGATACAAGTTCAACCTCGTGCCCAGCATCAACAGCGCCTTGAATGAAGGCGTCTGCCAATTGTCTGGTGTTTCCTTTTGGGCGACCGCCGCCCAATATCACCAATATTCTTTTCATGAGGTTCTCCTCTTTTACAAACTGGAAGTTGTTTAAATCTTTTTTATTGGATGTCTGATAACGGTTTTCCACTTTTCGGGTGCAACCCTTCTTGCGTCTGACAGATAAATTTCATGGTGAAGCCGGGTGTCTGTTATGTCATTGACATATCTGTTTTTATCCAGATATTCGTCCATTAACGCAACAGTAGCCAGTTCATCATCAAATGAACCAAAGTGCATTGTCTGAATGCATAAGCCTTCGTCAATTGTCATAAACTCTGCTGATGAACAATCTAACATTTTCTTTTTGGTTGCTGTTTCAACCGCCCATTCAAAATCTTTTTGAGTTATAAAATCAGGCAAACGGATAACAGAAATCCAATTGAATGAAGATTTATTCGTATAGTCTATACCATCTATGTCGTCCTGCCACCAGAACCCCTCAAGTGGCGGAACTACATATTCGAAAAAACCTTCAATTTTATAATCCGTTTTATAACTCATTTTCAGAGTGTATGCAACAGCATATAATACACTAATTGCCTGCTGATATTCCCCACCTTCTTTGTTCGGATCGCCCTTTCCTCTGACAGCAATATAATTTGCTTTAGGAACAGTTACAATCTCTGGTTTATTCTTAGGCATATAAAATTCTTTGCATTCCTTCTTAAAATCAAAAGCCATAATTTCCTCCGTAAATTCCGATTTGTACGTCTGCTATGTTCAGTATACCACATTCCCAACCGAAAAACAAGAACTGACCACAAAAAACAACAGGAGAGCCATTCAAGCTCTCCCGTTGTCCTTTTCATTCCTTAAAACAAATCTGCTGTACTATTTGGATGTCTGTCGCTCAATATTCTTTTTAGTAGTTTCCTCCTCTGCAAACTGGGAATGATAAAATACACTCACTTAATAAAGCTTCTGATCTCTTGGCTTATTTCTTTATATTTGTAGTCGTGAACATAATGAGGACAATCTAATTCAATATAGCTTGTATTGTCATGCCCCGAAATATAGTTTTCAGGAATACTTCTCCACTTTTCTTTTGTAAAACCTGTACCACCTGAACCATTAGAAATAAACAATAACATTGGCACTTGCGGAATTCCGTTTTCTTTGACAATATTCGCATTATCTTTTACGACTTTGGCTTCATCTATCATGGTTTCAGTCGCTGTTCTCTGATAAAATACAGCTCTGTAAATCTCTTTTTCCTTTTCAGACAGCGTTCCATATTTGATAGTATCGCTTTCTGCAAGGCTTGGTATCCACCTTGTGATTCCCAAAACAGCACCATAATGTCCCAACTTCATCATAGGAATACTTATGTCCATTTCATCGTAATAAGCCGGTACAGCCATATCTAAACCGACAATTGCTTCAACCTCATCAGGGTATTTCTGTGCCCAGTATAAAGCCTCTAGTCCAGATAATGAGTGAGGACAAAGCACATACGGACCTTGTATTTCTGCTTGATCAAGTGCCATTCTCGTTTCGCTTAATATTGTATCAATATCTCTTTTTTCCTCTACAACATCGCTAAATCCGTAACCAAACTTTTCTACTACAACAATTTTATACTCATTACTTAAAAGCGAATAAAGTGACTTGAAGTCCAATATTGGCGAGCAGGTTCCGCCCCCTGACAGAAATACAAGCGTTTTATCGCCCTCACCCTCTGTGTATATGTTCATATTGTGACCATTTACTTCTACAAGTTCGCCCAAAGGAGTAAGTAAGTCCTTTTCTCTTGAACTGCATATTTTATGACGAACCAAAGATGTTATCACAAATAATATAATGATTGCAGCAATTATCAATACGACTTTTAATAATTTACGTAATGTCCTTTTCGTTCTATATGCCTTGCTCAAAATCGTTACCTCACTCAAATTTGATTCATATGTCTAAAACTCTGCATTTCGTTTTCCCCTATTATACCATATTCCCAACCGAAACACAAGCCGATTTCCAGCTGAAAGCACGGCATGAAAGTGAAAACTGACTTGAAAAACAAAAACAGATATGCTACAATAAAACCGTATACTATTGCAAAGGACTCAACAATGTGTAGTAAAATATTGTCTCTCAGGACAATAGACAGCTGCATGATCGGGAGAATGTTATGATAAAAGTTGCTGTTGTAGATGATGATGAACTGATATGCCAGGAAATCGTGCGGCTAATCAGTAAATGCAATGTTCATTATGATTTTGACTTTTGCTCTGAATGTTATACTTCTTGTGAAGAGATGTATCGTCTCCTTGCAAATGGAGAAAACTACGATTTGATCTTTTTAGATATAGAGTTTTCGGGCATGAATGGAATTGAATTGGGAAAACTGCTGCGTATGAAAATGAAAAATTATGATACGCAAATCATTTTTATTTCAGCAGTTAAAGACTATGCAATGGATTTGTTTCCCGTCAGACCAATTGATTTTCTCATAAAGCCGATTACAGAAGAAACACTCAGATTTTGTCTGCTTACTTACATGTCGTATTTTGAAAATTCGCATGGATTTATAGAATACACTTTGGAAAATATAAAGCATCGGATAAGAACCGGCGAAGTTTTGTATTTGGAAAGCAATCGAAAGAAAACCATACTGCACACCCGAAAAGGCAGTTTCTCCGTTTATGGGAAAGTTTCTGACATAATCGGAATCCATAAAAATAAGTTTGTCTGCATCTCACGTGGAATATACGTAAATATTCAGTATATCGTGGAGGCGACTGCAAGAGAAGTGTACCTCACAGATGGCGTAAGATTGTCTGTCAGCCGTGGCTGCCAGGATGCAGTGCGGGATCGGTTGTCTGAAATATAAGGAGGTAAAATGGAGAGCGTTTTATACATTACTTCAAACGCAATTCGCATCTATGCAATCAGTATTTTCATTACTGCGTTCTTGGGAAAAAGTCGGCTAAGTCCGGGAGTGAATCGTTTGATTTACCTTTTGTATTTTCTGATAAGCACGGTCGGGTGGCTGTATTGGAAAAGTCCTACGCTGAATCTATTTCTGAATACACTGCCGCTTTTAGGCATCACACTGCAATACGATTCGGGATGGTCTAAAAAAATATTTTCTGTCATAATATCCTGTGCTGTGGGAATGTTTGTAGACTGGATTGCAATTGCTGCTTTTGGAGATGTTCAGGTCATAAAAAGCGGCTTTGTACAATGTAATGTCATACTGATTTGTGCTGTTCTGTTCCGGCGTTATTATAAAAGGAAAGAGACCTGTCTCTTTCGCTCCAAATATGTCTGGCTTTTGATTTTTACGTCCATCGGAACCGGAGCAATTGGAGTAATGACAGTAGACGAGAACTCACCCTATGATTATATCATTGCAACCATATTGTTGTTAATCAATCTATTCACTTTCTATGTTTATCATTTGGAACAAGATCGTTGGTCAGTGCAATATCGGTTAAAATTGATCGAATCGTCTAATGAGGCATATCGAAATCAGCTGCAGATCGTAAATGAATCTCAGAAAAAAATACGTTTTTTGAAACATGACTTGAATCGTCATATCCAAAAACTGAAACTGCTTTCCGAAAAGGAGAATATGCAGGCAATCGTACAATACCTGAATGAAATGGAAGATGCTGCTGTAATCAAACAAGAGTATGTGAAAACAGGAAACGAAGATGTAGACAGTCTTTTGAATTATGAACTATCACTTGCCGCCGAATTCGGCACGGAGATCATTTGTGATGTGAACTTGCCTGAAAATCTGAACATTTCCTCTTTTGACATGACGATCATACTGGGAAATCTGATGGATAATGCGATTGAAGCACTCAGACATTCTAAGAGAAAGCAGCTGAAGGTCAACATTCGACTGCACAAGGGCATTATACGTATTGACCTTGAAAATACCTATGATCCGGCATATCGAAAAAAGCATGATGGCAGAGAACACGGAATCGGTCTTTTGAGTGTAGAGAATACCTTGCAAAAATATCATGGCAAGTTAGATTCGCATACAGAAGAAAATCGGTATTACACAACAGTTGTTTTCTACAACAGTTTGGACGAATGATCCGAAAAATATTGCTTATGAAAAGTTATTTGAAATCCGCTTGGCGTTTTAAGTCAGGCGGATTTTGCATTTTGTACCCAAAAACAATACCACTTGTACCATATTGCATTTCTTCCGCAAAATTTCTGCTATACTAATAATGGGTGGGTCAGTCGAAATCGAAAGAGTAAAAAGAACATGGTAATTGATCTTCAATTACGGATAAGTTGAGGTTTTTATGTCAGAAATTATAAAAATGCAAAATGTAGTAAAGGAGTTCATAGTACTGAACCGCCGTGAAGGTTTGAAAGGCAGCGTAAAAGACTTGTTCTCACGCAATTATAAGACAATTCGTGCTGTAGACAATATCAGTGTGATCATTGCACAGGGTGAGATTGTCGGATATCTTGGTCCGAACGGAGCAGGTAAGTCTACAACGATCAAAATGATGACTGGTGTTCTGGAACCAACCTCCGGTCAGATATGGATTGGCGGAAATGCTCCATATCAGAAACGCACACGAAATGCACAAGAGATTGGTGTTGTATTTGGACAGCGGACACAGCTTTGGTGGGCATTGCCGTTGGTGGAATCCTTTCGCATTCTAAAGGACATTTACCAGATAAGCGACGGGGATTATAACAGTATGCTGGAACTGTATCAGTCACTTGTGGATATTGAGCCGTTGCTGCACAAACCGGTTCGTCAGATGTCTCTCGGACAGCGTACACTCAGTGATATACTGGCAGCGTTTCTGCACAATCCTAAGATCGTCTTTCTGGATGAACCGACCATTGGTCTGGATGTTTCTATGAAGGCTAAGATTCGTACCTTGATTCATGCACTCAATCAAGAGAAAAATACGACTGTGATACTTACAACACATGATATGGGAGATGTGGATGCCCTTTGCCGTCGTATTATCATTATCGACAAGGGGAAAATGTTGTATGATAATGACATTGAGCATCTGAAAGGAGTTTTCGGTTCTTATCGCACATTGAAGATTCGCATAGATGGTGATATGAGACATCATGCTGAACGGATACAAAAAGAATTTTCTGCGTTTTCCGTATCAGCGGATGAGGAATGGATCTCAATTCTAGTAGATGAGGATAAGGCAAGAGTGATCGATGTTCTCAGCGAACTTCAAAAATCTCGCAGTATTCGGGATATGCAGCTGGAGGAGATTTCTACGGAAGAGGTCATCAAGAAAATATACGAGGATGGTGTATCATGAAATTGAAAAAATACCTTACGCTCACAAGAGCGGGCGTGATAGAATCTCTGCAATTTCGTCTTAGTACACTAATCATGATTGTCGGCAACTTGTTGTATCTGATTATTGTATATTTTCTGTGGAAAGCAATCTATGCCTCGGCAGGAACGGATACTGTCAGTGGAATGACATTTACAGAAACACTCATTTATCTTGTACTTGCTACAGCACTGTTTGGTTTTATGGAAATGTACACGGTGTGGGAGATCGGAAGAAATATTCAGTCGGGAAAAATCGTTTTGGATCTTTTGAAACCCATGAAGTATCGCAGTTATTTGTTTTGGTCATATTCCGGATCCTTTGTGACAAATTTCTTTTTCACCTTTTTTCCAACATTTCTGATTGTAATGTTTGTTACACACGGTGCGATTCACATAGGTATCAATCTGTTGTTATTTGCAGTGTCAGTGACAATGGCAGTTCTGATAAACTACAGTGTAGATTTTATTGTGGGAACAATTTGTCTTTATACGGAGTCAATATGGGGCATCAATATTATGAAACAGGTAGTTGTTCTTCTGCTGTCCGGGGCAACAATACCGCTGGCTTTCTTTCCAGAGCCTTTGAAGACAATGGTATATCATCTTCCGTTTCAGTCAATCTACAATGCACCGCTTTCTATTTTGCTGTATACTTCGTCGGATGATAAAAGTGTTCTGACAATTCTGGGAACGCAGCTGATGTGGTGTATTATAATGTCATGTCTCAGCAAGCTTTTCTGGAAAGTATCACTGCGGCAAATCACTGTGAATGGAGGGTGATCTTATGCGAAAAAAAGGGTTAGGATTCTACTTGCGTATTTACAGAAAGATTCTGGCACAGGACATAAAAAGCAAAATGAGTTATCGTGCTGATTTTATCATTTCAACAATCGGAATGATATGTACCAATGTCGCAGGATTTATCAGCTTTTGGATACTATTCCGCAACTTCCCGTCTGTCAACGGATGGAACTATTATGAAATGCTGTTTCTCTACGGATTTTCACTCATTGCGCTGACTCCGGTACAGTGTCTGTTTGATAATAACTGGAGTTTAAGAATATACGTTTATTCCGGTGATTTTATCAAATATTGCTTTCGTCCTATCAACCTGTTTTTTTATTACCAGTCAGAAGTCTTCGATATCAAGGGACTTGGGCAGCTTGCGTTTGGCATCGGCACGCTGGCATACGCATGGACAAAAATAGGTCTGGGTTTTACGCCGTTTATTCTTTTGAAAGTCGTGGTGTTTCTGCTGACTGCGTCACTTATTATGATAGCAATGCAAAATGCAGCAGCTGCAACTTGTTTCTGGATTCAAAATTCTTTCTATGTCCTGGATCTTGTGACACGATTCAAGGATTACGCAAAATACCCGATTACGATATTCAATCCTGTATTTCGGTTTGTATTTACCTTCTTGATTCCGATTGCATTTATCGCATATTACCCAAGTCTTGTGGTACTTCGACCAGATGAAGTACCATTGCTCTCGTGGCTGTCACCGTTTGTCGGAATACTGTTCTTCTGGTTAAGCTATAGATTTTGGATGTATGGTGCTATGAAGTATAGCGGTACAGGGTCATAAAAGGTGTAGGGGATATGCTTTGATTCGTCAATTTTACCGGATCAGATTCCTACTGACAGACTGCAAAAACAGCCGCACAGGGGATTAGAACAATAATAATTTGAAGTCACTGTTACGGCTAGTGATTTATAGGTATGGGGATGTAGCGGGAATGTAAAAAGGAGCGATTTTGGTCGCTCTCTAATCTTAGACAAACTGGAAGTTAGCGATTTCTTTTTCCGGTATTCTCTGTCCCACGGATTTCCTCATGATAGAAATAATCTACGATCACCGGATGCCCCTGCGGGACTCTGCCATAAGGCATTTCATTATCCACAAAGGCACAATCATACTTCTTAGCCATTCTCTCAGCTTTTACTTCAAGTGCTTCAAAATAGCTGCGGTTATGCTTGTTATAGATCTCATCGTAAAGCGGTACAAGATCAGGATGTTTTCCGGCGATATAATCCATAATCGTCTTCTTGAAACCGCCCCGAAGATTGAGATTTTCGAGCCAGAACAGATCGCACTGATCCTTTACCCGCTCAAAAATGGCTTCAAAGTCCGTGATACCGGGAAATACCGGGGATACGAAACAGACTGTACGGATACCTGCTTCATATACCTGCTTCATAGCAGCGATACGCCGTTCAATGCTCGAAGCAGAGTCCATATCGTTCTTGAAATTTTCATCCAGTGTGTTGATCGACCATGAAACGGTTACTCGTCCAAGCTTTTTCAGCAGATCAATATCCCGCACCACAAGATCTGACTTTGTGCAGATCAGAATATCTGCGTCACTGCCGATCAGCTGCTCCAGAAGTTTTCTGGTATTCCTGAATTGCTCCTCCTGTGGATTGTAGCCATCTGTCACAGAACCGATGACTACCCGCTGTCCGGCATATTTCTTCGGATTTTTAATTTCCGGCCAATGCTTCACATCAAGGAATGTGCCCCATTCCTCCGTGTGTCCTGTAAAGCGCTTCATAAAAGAAGCATAACAATACTTGCAGGCATGTGTACAGCCCACGTAGGGATTGACCGAGTAACCGCCTACCGGCAGACTGGACTTGGTCATGATGTTCTTTGTTTCCACCTCACGAATGAGGATTCCATCGATTACTTCTGCCATGATCTCTGTACCTCTAACACTTTATTGAATTCTTCTGGCATTTCCTGAATCATATTTTCATCCCCTATGATAGGGACAAGGTCTTCCTTCATAAACACCGGAATTCCGAGCGTATGTGCCTGGTCTGTCAGAGACCATGCCCATTCCGTCTCCGTATGAATCTTCCTGCTCTGAGCCCCGGTCATGGTGCCGACAACAATCCAGCTGATTCCGGAAAGGTCAACTGTGCCGGGATCGTCGAATAACGGCTCAAAGGTAACATGGTAATGTTTTGCTCTGACGTTTTCCCGAAGGGCGTCGATACGCCACAGTTCTGCTTTCCTCGTCACCGTAACGCCAAACCATGCGTTTTCCAGATCGGTATCAAAATCCAGCAGATCGGGGCGCTTGGTCAGAAACAGGAACTGATGCTGTGGATTTTCACGGATCTTTGCAAATACCTCGTCTCTCCATTCCGGCTTCCATCCGGAGAGATCGCTCATGCCGGTAAGAAGAAAGTTCTGCGGACGTTTTTTTTCCATCATCTTGAGCTTACCCGGAAAGAATTCAGGGTCAGTGAAGTCATCAATCATATGCCAGCGTTTCACGTTGTTGCGGGCATAGCAATATGTACACCCCACTGTGCAGCCAATGACGATATTCATGTTCTGAATCTGATCTTTGATACAAATACTCATGATTTCTGCCACTCCTCAAGATTCTTTCTGATGCGGTCGAGGCATTCCTCAAACTGGGTAATTTCTTCCTCTGAAAAACCTTTGTAGTAAATACTGCCCATCTCATCAGATACAGAATCGTACTCGCCCTTTAAAGCATGTGCTTTCTCAGTCAGAAACAGGAGTGTTTTCCTTTTGTCCGTTTCAGACTGAACACGGCTTATCAGCCCTTGATTTTCCATTCTTTCCAGCATCGTAGTAAGAGATGTTATTGCTAATCCGCATTTAGTCGAGAGCGACCTGATTGAGATACCATCCTCCTGCCACAGCACATAAAGAATACGCCCCTGGGCTCCATTAAACGCATCAATATTCTTTTCACTGAGAATCTTCTCGAAAATCCGGTCTCCAAGCTGTTTTATTTTGGTGACAAGAAATCCTCCATTCATTTCCATACAAAAGCTCCTATATAGTAGTTTATTAGATTATACTATATAGGAGCTTTGTTGTCAAGAGCTTTTTCAAAAATATTCTGTACAAATTACGATTTGCAGAGAAAAAGATCGACTAAGGATAATATTTCGACTGCCTTTTTAGGCTTTAGTCTTGAAAAAAGTACAGGAACTTGCAAATTTTGCGATTTCTTGTGCGTAAATAATTAAGTTGCGAACATCGTTTCTTCGGAGATTATGATGTGCGATTTTTAAGGAAAGATGCGGCAAAGCGTATCACTTTTCTCACTGCATAAAAATAAAACCAGCCTGAGATTCTGCAATTGGAATCTCAGGCTGGTTGTTTTATCGGTTTTTTAGAAGTGAGAAAGTGATGTGGTTATAATTGTTTCATGATAGATTTGGAACATAAGTGTAACACCAAAAGAGTGACAAATAGACCCACCGAAAAAAAGTCTGTAAAAACGCAGTCAACTATGGTAAAATATAA
>NZ_QSTT01000025.1:0-23319 GCF_003438725.1 Ruminococcus sp. OM06-36AC | reverse complement strand
CGCAGCCAGTCGAGAAAGGTGGTGGAAGTCGGGTCAACGTGTTTCTGAAAGTGGATCTTGTACTCCTCTTCGTGCAGCTTTTGAATTGCCTCTGCCTTAGTTTTGGCATAGTAGGAGATACGTTTCGGCTTTCCGATCTCAAAATCGTAGCCTGCTGTGACACGAATCTCAAATCTGCCGTCTGCCCGTTCCCGAATGCTGCCTTCGTTGTGGTTTCTCTTTTTGCGTTCCATATCGGATACCTCCTATGTGATTTTATGGATTTGTTGCATATCCGATTAAAATGGATTATTTTGTCTGAGCCGGTAGTAAGAGGAACGGGAGATGTGCAGTTGACCAATGGCTTGGGACACGGTGATTTGCTTTGCCTCAACAGCCTGCATCACGATTTCCCAGTTTTCGGGCAGTTCCAGCGTTGGTCGCCCAAACTTGATGTCCTTCTTTTTCGCCGCATCAATCCCCTCACGTTGTCTGCGTCTGATTTTCAACCGTTCATTTTCCGCAATGCTCCCAAGCACCTCAATCAGAATCGCATTGATCATATCCATGACCCACATCTGCTCCGGCGGAAAATCGGTCAATGTAGTTGGAATGTCAAGGATTTTGACATGAATGCCGTTGAACTTGAAATACTCCAGCTCCTGCTTGATGTCAGATTTGCTGCGACTTAATCTGTCCAGTTCTTTGATGACCAGCGTGTCGCCGCTCCTGAGAATCTGCTTTTTCAGATATTGGTAACCCTCACGTTCGGTATCTTTGCCGGAACATTTGTCCACAATGATATTATCTCTGCTGACACCATAATTTGTGAGAGCCTCGATCTGCCTGTCCTCGTGCTGTTCTCTGCTGGAAACACGGGCATAGCCAAACGTTCTGTTGTCCATAAAAACACCTCCAATTGTCTCAAAAAGTCCAGGCACTTTTGGGACGTCCCAAAAGTCAAAAACGGACCTTTTGGCACAGGTTTTTGAGAAAAAAATGACTGCCTCAAAAAGTTTACCTTTTGAGACAGCCAAAACATTTAAAAGATTGCCGTATTGCTTTCTTGACACTGAATTGCACAAATCGTATCATGAAGAAAAGTCGTATCACACAGCATTTCCTCGATCTCATCGGCAGAGTAACCATAGTCCAGCAACAGGAAAATGTCATCTTCTGTCACACCATAGCAACTGCACATCTCCAACAGCAATTCTTCCTGCTGGGTGTAGTACTCCTCCTCCAACTCATCATACCAATCAACCCACTTGCCGAACCGGAAACTTTCTTGCACTTCAAAGGTGGAGCCGCTTAAAAACCCATAACGGTCAATCTTCAAGATCGTACCCTCTTCCACATGCAACACTTCAAACGGATACTTGTGGAAACCAACTTTCTGCAATGCCTTTTTCAGAATGCTTTCGGTCGAGGCATAAACGTAAAGACCTAGCTCTGTGAAGTGGAGCAGGCACATTGGGTTTGAACCTTTCACCAGATAGAGCGTGTTGTCCTCGTCCAAGGCGGTAAAGCAAAAACTACCCTGCACAGATTCTGCCATGCTTTTGAGTGAATCGAAGTCCAACTTGCCCTGCTGCTCCAACAGCTGCACTGCAACATAACTGTCAGTTTCGATCTGCGTTTGCGGCAGGTGCTTTTCCACACGCAGTTCCTTATCATTGTACAGCACGCCATTGTGAGCAAAGGCAAATTCTACGTTGGCATGACCATAAAAGGGGTGGTTGTTGTAGTTGAACTTCTCGTTGCCCTGTGTGGTCATACGAGTATGTCCCATAACGGCTCTTGTGCCGTTTGGTGCGTTGAATCGAATCTTGTGGGCAGGTTTCGGTCTCTTGTAGATGGTGACCTTACCGCCTTTCACATAGGCAATCCCAGACGCATCTGTTCCTCGTTCTTCTGCGGCATTTGCCAGAGCCTGTGTTAGTTTTTTCAACAACCTGTCCGACACAATGCCCTTATAGTCCAGCCAACCAAATAATGCACACATTTTACATCTCCTCCTCTGCACAAACTTCTTCGTTGATGTACAACTGACGCTCTTTCAGATATTGAATCAACTCTGGCTCTGTGATGTCGGCCACAAAATCCGACCATGACAACTTTGCAATAGAATCGTCCGTGTTGTACATGGCGGAATCACAGATACGGTTGACCAGCTGAATGGTCGCAATGAACGTGTTGTATTTCAAAGTGTCACGAAACAGGCGAAACTCCACAGTGTGATAGTTGCAAAGGTTCACGGCAGCATACCGACCGTTGCCGCCCTTTTTTGCCTTGTCCATGATTGCTTTTGGGGTATGTTCATAGCCGTATCTTGCCGCCCAGCGGTTCATGGCGTATTCCGAACGACGACTGAATTTCAAGAGTTCATTCCAGTGATGCTCCACAAAATACAGGATTCTGGAGATCACCTCGTCTTGTCCCTCTTGGCTGTCGGAGAATGCGTTGCGGTTCACATGAAGATGCAAGCCGCAGGTGCTTGTCTGATGCGAACGATAGCCTTGACGAACGGCACGGTGCATGATATCTTCCCAAGGAAATTCGTTGATGTGATAGTCCATAGTGCAGGGATGGGAAACCAGTTCCATGCCATCGTCCAGAGAGCCGTCTGTCTTGATGTAGAGCAGGTCTGCATGGGCGTTGGCAATGTCCAGCAGTTCTTCGGCACAATCATCGTCTCTGCCTGCTCCGTCAATTTCCAGTTCGATGCCAAAATAGCGGTTGCCTTCGCCGTAGAAAATGGGATTTGGCTTGTAGCCGTACTCGTGAATCAGATTGCTCTCTTCTCGCTCATCCTCGTAGCAGTCACGGCAGTACGTCTCGCCGTCCAGATAGTAGGCATCGTCCTCGTGTAAGAGAGCATCACAGCAGCTGCATCTAGTGTAGTTGTGATGGTAGCAATGACTGCACAGCGTGATGTCGTTATCGCCATAAACATCCTCGTCCCAGATGCGTTCGCCACAGCATTCACAGGTGGTGGTGTGGTTTTCCAGACAGTCGGAGCAGATGATTTGCCCATTCCATTCCGTATAGTCATCGTCATCGATAAGGCTGCCACAGCACTCACAATACAAGGTTTCTTCTTGTTCGTTCTGTTCTTTTTTTACTTCTTCACTCATTTGAAATTCCTCCGTAAAATGAAAATTGCCCTACCGATTTTCTTCGGTAGGGCTTTGTGTTTGGGTTTAATATTCTTCTGCTAAGAGCATGGTCGAGTGGTCTATGTCATCAATGACATAGACCTTTTGATTGACTGGATTGGCAAGGTCAATCATATATTCCTTGCTGTACTCCGGCTGCTCCGAAAAGTGGTGGATGTGCTGTTTTCCGTTGGATACATCAAGCTTGAATACCTGGAAATAGTCCCGTTCTTCTGGTAACTGGTCGATACAGTTCCACAGAAACAATTGCAGCTCCATTGGTATTTCTGCCTGCACACCTCTGGTCAAAAATCGCTTGTTCTGAAACATTCGTATACCTCCTTTCGCTGATTTATTATGTCCCTATGTTCCGCCCGAAGGCGGTTTTTCTATGCGGTCGACATGATCGTATCATCAGTACCTGGCACAGATTCACGATAATGATATACAATTGAAAAACAGAAAAAAGGCAAAGTACATCAGTGTACTTTGCCTTTTGAATTTCTTGTGGGTTGTCTTGTATGCTTCACATCAGAATTTCGTCTGAAATGGAACGAAGTTTCGGAAAGTGTATCCGTGAACAACGCCGTTTTTCAAGCCGTGTTCTTTGTGGTTGTAAAGATTGCCATTGATGTAACACTCGCCTGTTCCATGGAAGTGAGTTCTGTTACAGGAACTCCGATGGCCTTGGAAATTGATTTTGCCGAAATGGTATCGGGCTGTAAAAAGACTCTGAGTGCTGCAAGATTGATTACCTTTAGGAGGTCTTTGTTGTTGCTGGGAAGGAATTGGGTTGCATAGTTCAAGCTGATGTGGTACTTTCTTCCCTCTTTTAGAATCTGCGAGATCGCACCATTGGGACTGAAATTCTGATTCTGGATCTCATCAATGAACACGGCAATATGCTGTGTCGGGTTGTTACGCTGCGTGTAGAACAGTGACATCAGAAGCATATCCACAAGTGCAGAGCCGCTGGAACAAGATACAGCATCTGTTGAAATGACGATAATGCCTTTGCTGTCATCAAAGAATTCGCCCCAGCTGCGGTCACTGCTGGCATATTCCAGAAAGCAAGAGAGCATATCTTCAAACTGCATGACAAGGCTGTCAGACATAGATTCGTCGGTTAGTCGTTCGTACAGATCAATCATGTTGACCGATCTGTTTTCCATAAGATCGCTGATTCCAGTGCGTAAGGCAGCTTTTTGAACCTTCCCCATATTCTGAATGTGTGCAGATACAATGGCGTCAATGATTTTTCGTTTGGTTTCGGGAACACTTGGATATTGGAGATTCAGAAGATCTACTGGGACACCAAGCTCTTCGACCTTGTGAAATGTTACATTTTCGGTGATGAATTGGTCTGCCAGTGCTTTCGCATGATCATCTCTGCCAGCTGAAAGATTCTGGAGCATTGCTGCTCGTGTGAAGGAATCACTGGTGTCTAATATCACGATTTTCTGACCAGCCCGAAAAAGACTGCACATACGTTCCGTAAGACTGTTGGTTTTTCCGCTTCCGCTTTGACCGAGATAGAAGCAGTGCATATTGTCAGCTTTCTCGAACTCGTATCTTTGGTATACCTTTTCTCCCAGTCGGTTGGTTGCAATAGGAAGCAGGTGTTCAGCAGGAGCAGTTTCTGAGAACCATGCAGCATACTTGCTTTCTTGAATCTTCAGGCATAATGTTTTATCGAAAATGCCTTCCGATTCCATTGCCAGAAAAGTCACTCTTTGAGCCGCTCCATTCTGATAAACCGTCAATGGATATCGCTTTTTCTTTGTTGCGTGAAGCAGTCCCACATGATCCAAAGCTTTGATGATATTATGCACACTGTTCGTTGTTTTCATTTTCGGAAGGATCACATTCCGAATTGTACATTCTTCCAGCATGATCAGATCATCCTTTACAATGAGTTGATATGCACCTGCAACGTAATTCATTTCTTTGCTGTGCAGAACGATTGAAATATCTCCGGATTGAATGCATTGACGCAGGACAGCAGAAAAGTCATTGACGATCACATCATCGTTGTCCGCAGAAATTGCGTTTGCCTCTATATAGGAGTGCAGAAGGAAATTGGAAACGTCATTGCTGTTAAATGAGTGGGATAGCTGCAATTCCACAAAAGATGCAATGCTTTGAATGGCAGCAAAACTGATATTGCTTTGCATATTTGGAAGTTCGGTATGTATATCTTGACAGATCTCATTGACAATATTCTTTTGCTGGATAAGTCTCTTACAAGTTGATAAAATAAATTTTTTGAATTCACTGAAATTTTCGCAGGCAATGTCAATCAGATAGCGTGTGATACAGTTAAGAGCATAGCACATTTTGTGTTCTTCCTCCTGTGTCATCTCTGTATAGAAGTCATCGCTGAGGCTGATATAGATCTTGTTGTCTTTTTCGAGAACAGATGATGCAAAGTTTGAGAGAATCGCAGTGCAGTGTGGTAATGTTTCATTATCTTCATGCAGTGCCAGAATGTAATGAAGTGCTTCATTTCTTCTTGCTTCGTTATCGATGATATTGCAGTCATTGATGACGATCGTATCGTCTTTCGTGCTTTGAAAAACTCGTCTGATTTTGGCTTTGTTTGTATCAAAAGAAATCGGTGTTTGTCCTCTGTTAAAACCTTGCAGAAAGAACGCTGCCTGTCTTGCAGAATCGGTATTTGGATAGGAAATTACAACGATTTGCTTTGGCAGGTAGTGAATATCATCCAGAATACTTGAAAAAATTCCGCATAGAGAAATGATGTAGAGCATACGTTTCTCCGGTTTGTTCAGATATTTTTCAACATAAGACTTGATTTTTTCAGGTGCCTTCTTATCTCCTGTCATGTAGTTGCTGCGGATGTTTTCAGAACAGCATAAAAGAATTTCTGGCGGTATAGAACCATCATTGCAATAAAATTTTGCGTATTCTTTTTCCTCTTTCATGTATGTGGAAAATCCAGCATGGTATGGAATCATGTCCGCAAAATCATTTTGGTACATCGAGGTGATATACCATGCAAGAAAGCGATCGGCCATTTTAGAACTGGAGCAGACATATGTGAATCCAGGAAATCGGCTGACCAGTTTCTTTTCTGTAAGCTCTTTTTCTGTGATTACTGTTGTTCGAGGATTTCCGATTGTATCCTGATATGCAATTTGGAAAACGTTTTTATAGCTGTTTTCATCGCAAATGGCATAGTTTCTGACGCTGTTGATTTTAATTCTTCCAATTGTTGTACGGTTGCCATTATGGACGCAAATTCCAATATTGCTGCTGTTGATAGTAAACAAGTCTGGTTGTTCCTTTTTTGTGCGTTTCATGTTTTCCAGATGCATTCTCAGCATTTGATTTTCTTCTTGTGATACTTTTAAATCATTTGTTGCTTGATTGACATATGCCAGACTTTGATTGACCATCTGACTTAACGCTTGAATGGAAGAATTTTGTTCTTGTTGCGGAATGCAGGATTGCGGCATATTTATATTGGGATATACTTGTTGATTTGGATGACCGTAATAGGGGTTTTGATTTCCAGTTACTGTTGTATTCTGTTGTACCGGTTCATTTTCTCCTTGAAACACAAAAACATCCTGAAAGCTCATGGTTTCTTCCTCCTGAAAATATCGTATAGAGTCAATACAATTGGTGTATTGCTATTTATATTGTACAAAAAATCAGGAGAATCGACTACGTTGATTTTCTCAAAAAAATGAAATGGACTTTCACCTTGGAGCAGGCAATTGAGATGAGGTATCGGGATTATCTTTTAAATTGCCAAGCCATAAAATATCCAGTTTGTTTGTCTGTTTGTAAAGTAAGAACCGAACACAGCAAAGATAATTCAGATCTTCTCCGAGATAGATCGGAATGGTGAATATTCTGCTGAGAATGGGTTCTCGCTTGTAATTTTGCGTGGTATCGTAAAGGTAAATGATTTCGTCAGCAAGTTCATTGACCAAAGTATCAAGTGAACCTTCGACAAGTGGAAGCTGCCTGTTTATCTCTATAGCTTTTTTGAAATTTTCGTCTTCCATGGAGAGAGCTTTGACTTTACTCATATAATGAATTCCTTCTTGTACGATTTCTTTTACTCCAGGCAGACGAATTCGGCGGTATGGTTTATCCCAGCACAAAAGGCAGATAATCAGCCTGTGATAAATTTGAAAATTTGGTTCCACTCTTACGTTGGAAAGGTCTTGACGTTTTGCAGATAAAACCTTAAAAATGTCAGCATTGAGAGAATATAACGTTATCCAGAATTCAAAACTAGATGTGAAAATTGCAAAAAACGATCGGATAGAGGCTGTGATGTAAATACTTTTTCGTTTCAATACTATGTGGAGAGAATATCAATTGGATCAGTTTTAAAAGACACTTATCTGCCTGAATCAGATCCTGAATAACATCCTTTGCTCCGATGGATAAAAGAAAACGCAGAGTCAGTCTTTTTATAAGAATCTGTTTTGGCAGTTCAGGTGCCTGAGGCAATAGCTTGACTGCTGAGGTAAGCGTATGTTTTCCGCTGCCATAGTATCGAATATATCGATCTGTATAAGATGTCTTTTGTTCGGAAATCGACATCAATTCCTGTACAATAATAACCCATTCCAATACAGATATTTTCTTTTTGGATTTCCAGAGCTCTGAAACTTCGGGAGCAAATCGAATCGCAAATTGATAGCTTGAATTTGAAGTGCGGATAATATCTTCCATTGTCACAGATTCTTTTAAGAGTAGAAAACTCCATATATGATGGATCGATTCATTTTCGAGATCAATATGCTTCTTGTCTATGAGGGGAAAAAATGATTCCCAGGTCATGTGCTCTGAAAAAACTGCGTGATCATTCAATGCAATGACTTTTGGTGTAAATCGATTTGCATCAGGAAACTCATAAGAACTTCGGCGGCAATCTTCAACTTTTGCAATGATACGGCTGGAGAGCATTATGTTGTAAAAAGTGTCAATGACGTTCTCTCCTTCGTGCTTGCTTTCAAGGATTCCATTCTTTTGGATTTCTTCGATAAAAAATTGAAGTTCTGCAATCGCTCTTTTTAATTCGTCAGTTTTCGTGTGGGTTTCACCCATTGCGAATTGACACAGATGAGTTTGGAGATATTGCCAGTGATCAGCGATCCTTTCAATTTCCTTCTCTCGATATTCAGGATGGCTTACACCCTGACGAAGTTCAGCAAGGTCTTTGGCAAACTTTTCTCCATAAACAGCATTGGGACTATCCGTGTGTTCCAAAGAAGGATTTGCGATAAGATCGATAATGGAAATCGATTTTTGGGAGGAGAATGCGGGATAGCACGTATGAAATAAAAAGTACATCAGCTTTAAAACATTGAATTTTTCTGGATCGTTTGTTGCATAAGATTTGATGTCAAGTCGCAATAGTTTTTTGGATTTATTTAAGATGCCGCTGGAATCTCTTCTCTCGAAAATTTCTCTTGAAGTAAAGGAATTCGATGTGCTATAGGGTTGTTCATTATCAAGAGTTTCATACAGTCTGGTGTATGTCAGAAACTCTTTGAATGCTTTCTGGTAGGCTGTTGCCATGTGATAACTGAATGGTTCGGGCATAAGATCACCTCTTATCACATTGTAGCATAAAACATTACTGCCATCAAGTTTTTGGAGAAAAATAAAAAAGTGTACTCTTTTTCAGAAAAAAACTTTTTGGGTTTTCAAAATCAGCAGGGTTTCAGCATTTTGCAAACTGAAAAAATAGAAAAAGAGTACAAATTTTTTGGAAAAGCAAAAAATGATTCACGTGTTATTCCTGGAAAGTGTGTTTAAGAGGCGGTTTATGAGAGGCTTTGAAACTCTTGCGATTCAGTATCTGGTATATGATTCACGAAAGAAAGTATTACTTTTTTCTACAAATAACCTAACATAAAAGTAAAGCTGAATCGAGATAAATCAGCTGTTATGCAGTCATATCGATACAAATGTAGCCAAATCAGATGCAGGGAGACAGAGGTATTACCATTACCTCTGTCTTGCAGAATTTACTAAATAGCAAATAGTAATCATTATCAATAATAGTATATAGCTTAGTAATCATAGTAGATATATATAGTATACATATATATTGTTATGATATATAACATAATAGAGTATGTAGTATAATCAGTATATATCACTATCACATGATTGTATTGTATATCATCACATAACCAGAAGGAGGAGTTATCATGAGAAGTGAAAAAGAGAAGAAGTCCATTACAAAGAGCATTAAGCTCTCCCCGTTACAAGTACAACAAATTGAAGAAAAGGCAAAAGAGAAGAATCTGACGTTTAGCAGCTATATGGTGGACTGTGCCGTACATGGAAACAATAGCATTACACCACAAATGGCAGTTCGGATGCAGGAACTTGTGAATATGGTGCTTGAAATTGCGGACAGTATTGACAGCACGGAATATATTCGAAAAGAGGAACTGCGGCAGAAAGCACATGATCTGGACGGCTTATTTACTTCTGTATCACCGCAAGAAAAGTATGCAAACTTGGAGAAAAAGATGGGCTTGTTTGTAGAGGGAGGACTTAGCTTATGGGAATCTTTAAAGTAATCAGAAACACGAGTGATGAACTACACTACTTATACAACGTTCTGAATTATACGATGGGCATACATACGGACTATGATAAACGCTATAGTCCGAACGTGGATATATACAATGCTTACGAGCAGTTTCTTTCCGTGAAGAAATATTTCGGTAAGACAAGCGGAAATCCGGCATTTCATTTTATTGTCGTGTATGATGCAAGATCGACTTGGGGTGATAATTATGAGCGAGCGGAATCTATGAGCCGGAGTATTGCCGCTTATTTCTCGGACAAGTATCAGATCGTTTACGCAATACACCGAAAACCCTGCTCAAAGAGATATGGTGGTTGTTCGTCGGTTTATCATGCTCATTTTGTTATGAACTCGGTCAGCTATATAGACGGGACAATGTTCGCAGGGAACAGATCAGAACTGTATGCTTTTCTGGACTATATCAAACGAGTTACAGGAGATAAGTCCTGGGTAACACAATATGGTTCTGAGAAAGGAAAAGGTTATCAAGGTGTTTCTGATGCTGTGGCAGTGTGATTGAGCCTGTTTTGGTTTTGGCTGCATTGTGGCGAAATGGCTTGTTCTCAGTGTAGGTGTGGAGTGGGTTATAGGACGTTTAAATGACTGGATTGCATCGGATTATTTTGATTTTCAAATTCCGAGCGGTTCAGTCATTTTTTCTTTTCGTGGAAAACTGGGATAACTTGTGGAAATCCGATATAACTTGAAACTACACATAGTATCCTATGAAAAAGACTGTGTATCCAAGCAAGCCGTATAAAAAAACACCAAATGCTCCAAAAAAATACGAACATATTAGTAAAGAGCAGGAGGTGATAATTATGGTAGCTCTACAGTACACAGAAACAAAGTATTTGCTGAAAGTTAGCGAGGCAGCAAATATGCTGGGTTTGAGTGTGCATACAGTTTACAGACTGATCGAACAGGGTGAATTGCAGTGTAAGAGATTAAGCGTCAGAAAAACGCTGATCCCTGCATCAGAAATTGAGCGATATGTCAACGAGCATTGACGGAAATAGGAGGTCGCATATGCTTACAACAAAGGAGATACTTACAAGAGAAGAGATCATGGAGATTTTGAAAATCGGCAGAAGCACGTTTTATAAGCTTTTGCAAACGGGTGAACTGAAAGGTTTCAAAGAGGGTAACCGGTACAAGGTGCCGGTTGAGTCGGTGGAACAGTATATAGAGATGAAAATGAGAACATGAAAAAACGGTATGTCCTTTTTGTGGGCATACCGAATTTTTTATGATTGATGATATTTGAAAGCGATCATCTTTTCTACAATTTCGGCGATTTCCACCGATTCTTCTTCTGAAAGGCATTGCATTGCTGTTTGGATTCTGTGGAAAGCCTCTATATTGGTTGGCTTTACTTCTATGGAAACATCCAGAAGTTCATGGAGCGGGATTTTTAGACCCTTGGAGATTTTATAGAGAGTTTCGATAGTAGGGCATTTTTCTCCTCGTTCTACTCGTCCCAAATAGGCAGGAGATATTTCTGACTCAAAGGCAAGTGCTTCTTGGCTAAGTTTTTTCTGTGTGCGAAAGGTGTAGATTCGCTGTCCGATAATATATGAAATTCGTTCACGATCGATGTCCATTTCGTCCTCCTTTGTGCTAAATGTACAATTAAGTAATACTTTAACAGCTTTAAAAGCAAGTTTCAATGACTATTAGAGCATAAATTATGTGTCTAAAAGTGTTGACAGAAGGATAAAAATGTGATACACTATATATTAAAAAGAAACTCCATAAAAATTTTTGAAGAATGGAAATGATGACATGATCGATGTATTGGTAAAAGTAAAATGTCCCTGCTGTGAAAGTGATATTGAAATGAACTGCAGTGAATGGGTTGTGGGTTCAACAAGCAGTGAAAAAAGTATGGGAATAGATACCCAATGGATAATAGAAAGTGAGTCTATGAATTGTCCAGTTTGTAATAATGAGATTATTCTTGAAGGCACTGTCGGAATATATCCTGAAGATACTATTGAATATATTGATGTCAACTTTAGAAAAGTTTGATGTCAAACATTTCGTGTCAGTAGTAGGTTGATTGAGAAATAGACGCTTTATCCTCTAACATTTTAAGGAGAATGAACATGGCAAAAAAGATAAGATTTCCACTAAAGATCAATGGAGCAGATGTAAGAACGATTGAGGAACTGAGAGAAAATTTTGACCTTGAGGGTGTCCTCGGATATTTTGCAAATGGCAAGCTTGTGATATGGCTTAGAGACCGTTATTACAATGGGGAAGCTGATGCAATAGAGAATCTGTCATCTGCGGATGAAAAATTGTCTAAAAAGATCTGCAGTATTCTAAAAGTAGAATACTCTGAAGAAGTAAGTGATATTGACATTGAATCGGTAAAGAGAAGAAATGAAAAGATTGCTTTACTAAAGCAATTAGATGAGAGTGAACAGCTTATTGCAAAGGTTGATGCAGTGGCTTTTAATCAAGATGATTTATTAGACATTCTTGATACAGGTACAGAAAAAATGATTTACTTATGCCAGGGTGATTTTGAAGTACCGTTGACCATTAAAAACATTACCTATGTTGGTATTGACAATCCGTCTGTTCTTTTACGTGCATATGATAACGTGGACTTTTCTTCTTTGAATTTAAAATTTGTCGATATTTATTACGGTTGGGATACTTCAAGCGTTTCAAGTGCAGACAATTTATATCAAGCAGAAAACCTATTCAATTTGGGGAAGTACGACGAGTCGATAAAAATGCTTGAAAATCTTGTTCGAACAGATAATCCAAGAGCGTGTTGGTTATTGCGTGTTATATTGTACTTTGTAAAAAATGAAAGTGATAGAGCATATAATTTAGGCAAGAAAACATTTGATCTGGGAGATATAATTGCGTGCAATAACTATATAAGTGCTTCACAAATTGCAAAAATAAATTTAAGGACATTAGAAAGATTATCTGAAAAAGGGGATGCAATAGCAACAAATACAATTGGATGTGTTTATTCGAGAAAAGGAGAAGGGAAAAAAATACAATATTATAAAAAAGCAATTGAGCAAGGTTATTTTCTTTCTGAATTTAATCTGGGAGATTGTTATTATAATGGTGATGGGGTAGAACAAGATTTGACGCTTGCAGCGAAGTGGTTTGAAAAAGCTGCTGAAAGAGGACATAAATCTGCACAAAACAGTATCGGCAAATGCTATTATTTTGGAGAGGGTGTGGAAGAAAACAATGAAAAGGCTGTTTATTGGTGTAAAAAAGCCGCTGAATCTGGTATAGCCGAATCTTGTGATGTATTAGCAGAATGCTATGCCTCTGGGTATGGCGTAAAGCAAGATTACCAAAAATCATTTGAATGGCGTCAAAAAGGTGCTGAACTTGGAAGTACGTTGTCTATTGTTGGCTTAGGTTGGCACTACGAACATGGAAATGGTGTAGATCAAAATTATCAAACAGCATTAAAATGGTATAAAAAAGCGTCTGAACTTGGAGATACAACCGCACAAATGAATATGGCTATTTTCTATTATTACGGGTACGGAGTAGATGTGGATTATCATGAGGCTGCAAAGTGGTGCTTGAAAGCAGCTGAAGGCGGAAATTCTGATGCTCAAGAGTCTATCGCAGAATGTTATGACTCTGGTAATGGGGTTGAACAGAATTATCAAAAGTCGATAGAATGGCGTCGAAAAGGGGCTGATAACGGCAATAATACTTGTATTTCAAATTTAGGGTGGCACTATCAATATGGAAAAGGTGTAACTCAGGATTATGGAAAGGCTTTTGAATACTACAAAAAGGCATCTGATAATGGTGATGATTGGGCAAAAAATAAATTAGGCGAATTCTATGAAAATGGATATGGCGTGGCAGTAAACATACAAGAGGCAATAAAATGGTATAGAGAAGCTGCAAAACTGGGAAATGAAGATGCAAAAGCATCACTTGAAAGACTTGGAGAAAGTTTATAATTATTCGAGGTGAAATATAGCATGGCAAAAAAGATAAGATTTCCGTTACAGATGAACGGAACAGATGTAAGGACAATTGAAGAACTGAGAGAAAATTTTGATCTTAGTAGTGTCCTTGGGTACCTTACGAATGGTAAGCTTGTGACTTGGTTAGAGGATCGTTATTATGACAATGAGGCTATGGCTGTCAGGGCTTTATCCACTGATGAAACAGATTTGAATCAAAAACTGATGTCAATTCTTGGCGTTTCAGACGATGTGAAAACTGAGGAAATTGATTTAGAAGAGATCCAAAGACGCAATGAAAAGCTTATGCTGCTTCGTCAAATTACGGATGACGAAGAGATAATTAATAATGTGGATTGTGTTGCATTCAATCAAGATGAACTATACGATATACTTGACGATGGAAAAGAAACAATATATCTTTGTCAAGGCGAATTTAATATTCCTCTTACAGTTAAAAATGTAATGTATATTGGATTAGATGATCCAATTGTTTTTCTCAGAGCTTATGACAACGTGAATTTTGCTTCTCTTAATATAAACTTTGTCAATATTTGCTTTGGATGGGATATCTCTAGCATTACAAATAAAGATCGTTTATATCAGGCAGAAAGATTGATGGAGCAGTTAAAGTTTGAAAATGCAATAAATATTCTCGAGACTCTCATAGCAGAAAAAAATCCACGAGCATTTACTTTACTTGGTTTAATTTATGGAAAAGTCTATATAAATAAAGAAAAAGAGAGAGAATTAAACAATAAAGGTGCTGAACTTGGAAATGTGTTTGACTTCATTAGTGTCGATAAAGAATTTTCAAAGTATAAAGAACTGTTGCATAAGATGGTAAACAAGGGTGATAAAATAGCAATGGGGTATCTTGGTTATATTTATTTTATTGAAAACGACTTTGATAATGCGTTTAAGTTTACTAAGCTTGGTGCGTCTAAAAAAGATATGCTTTCGTGTGAAGCGTTGTATTATCTACATATGGATGATTTTTTTTGTGGAAAAGTACCTAAAAAATATGTAGATAAAAGAAAGGCGCTTATTTATGGAAAACAGGCGGCTGCACTTGGACATGCTGATATTGCTAATAGAATGGGGGTGATATATGCCGAAGGGGAAATTGTTCCAAAAGACATGACTGAAGCAATCAAATATTATGAAATAGCAGTATCTTATGGAAATACATTTGCTTGTAATAATTTAGCGTCCTGTTATCGAGATGGTAATGGCGTTGAACAGAACTATGAAAAAGCTGTTGAATTGTATAAAAAAGCGGCTGAACAAGGATATGCTGGGGCTCAGAATGAATTGGGAGTGTTACTTTTTAGGGGTGATGGTGTCGAACAAGATTATAATCTTGCATTACATTGGTTTGAACTTGCTGCTTCAAATGGAAATGAAGTTGCAAAAGAGAATGTGGATGAGACTAGGAGAAAAATCAACGAAAGCAGCCGAATTTTGTCAGATTCAGATCTTGAAGAACTGAAAAAAAATGATGAGGCAATGAAGAAAAACATGCAGAAAATAGGCCGTGAATTAAATGACGAAATTTCATCGATAACAGACGAACTTAGGACAGATGGTTTCTTTGATATTTTTTAATACTATTTAGAAAAGAGAAAAGTATGAAGTTAAAAGAACAATTAATAAAATATGTAGATGCGGGTTACCCGATTATTTTTATCAATTCTTTTGAAGAAATAAAAACTGATGCAATAATTAAAGAAGTCATGGGCAGTCGAGAAGGACTCGAATGGAACGGAGCAAAGGGCTTTGTTGATTTCCGTACAAAGCAGCCTTTGATAAAGGGCAAGAACCTTGTAGAGACACTTCGTCTGCTTGACAGCGATAATGAACTTGACAGAAAGTTTCTTGTATTGAAAGATGCAATCGGTTTTTTGGAAGAACAAGAAGTAACAGCATTGCTGAAAGACGTTGCATTACAGATTTCTCAAGGTCTGGATACTGTTATAGTAATTGTCTCTTCGATCGTAAAAATTCCGAAAGAACTTGAAAAATTCATTACAATTGTGGAACTGGAATATCCGACACAGGATGAAATTAAAAAGCAGATAGGTCGTTTTTCAGAAGAACAGGATTCACCAATTTCAGATAGTTTGCTGGAGGAAATGTCTATTTCCTTCAAAGGACTTACAGAGTTTGAAATAGAAAGTCTGCTAGCTACGGCACTTGCTCAAAATGGTATGTTTACAAGACAGGACTTAAATTTGATTTTTGAACAGAAGCAGCAAATGATTATGAAATCCGGCATACTGGAAATGATTCCGTTGAAAGAACGTCCCGACGATATCGGCGGACTTGAAAGCTTGAAAACATGGCTTAGAAGAAAGGCCAAGGTTTATAAGTCGATAAATAAAGCAATGGATTTTGGCGTGGATATGCCTAAAGGTGTACTCATTGCTGGTGTACCAGGTTGTGGAAAATCTCTTGCCGCAAAAGTAACTGCACAACTTTTTGAAGTACCGTTATTAAGACTTGACATGGGTAAAATCATGGGGAAATATGTTGGTGAGTCTGAAGAAAATATGCGTAAGGCGATATCGCTTGCAGAGGCTATTTCACCATGTGTACTTTGGATTGATGAGCTTGAAAAAGCATTTGCAGGAATTGATGGCTCTGGGAGTGAAGTTACAGTTCGATTATTTGGAACTTTTTTAACTTGGATGCAGGAGAAAACAAGTCCAGCTTTTGTAATTGCAACTGCAAATGATATTACAAAACTGCCTCCTGAATTGATGCGAAAAGGAAGATTTGATGAGATCTTTTATGTAGGACTTCCGAATAGAAAAGAACGGAAAAAGATCTTTGAAATACATATTGCCAAACGACGTAAGTCAGATTTGAGTAACATTGATCTTGATATGCTTGTTAGTAAAACCGAGGGTTACAGTGGTGCCGATATTGAGGGTGTTGTGAAAGATGCAGTTGAAAATACTTTTGCTGATGACAAAACAAGTCTTTCGACCGATTACATTATTTCATCAATTAATAACACACATTCTCTTTCGGAAATCATGAAGGAGTCACTGAACAAACTATCAAAAGAGTACGAAACTCGCAAATTCAAGAATGCGTCTGCATAGGAAGAAAACAATGAATACAGAGAAATTTATAAGTGAAAATTTTCCTCAAGATAAAGCACAGCAGTTTGCAGATATTCTGAAGGATTCGATAAGTGATTATATTGGAAAGAAAGATAACTGTACAGTTGAAGAATGGCTGAACAGCTACCTTATGGAATGTCTGCCTGATAAAAGCCCAGAGGAAATATCGACAATTTCAAATGAAATCATCAGCACAATCCAAATTCATGATAAGACTATGGATTCTATGCACAATGCTATGAACTCTGGAAAATCTGTTGAGGCGTGGTTTCAGGAGGAAATATCCTCGCAGCAGTCTGTTGGGCAACAGGCTTATGAACTGACAGAAGCACATTCTGCCTTAACGTCTGTTTCAAATCAATATGTCGATTCGGACGAACAGCAGGAAATAGTAGATGTCGAAGTCATAGATTCAGAAGAGTGGAATGACGAAATGTGGAATAAGTACAAGATGAAAGATCTTGTTACTGAGACCGTTCGTCAGGCTGGAGATACGGCATTAAGAACTACAGCAAGTGATTTATATGAGAAAACCATGGAATATGGATTGAAGACTGTTTTGACGGATAAGGCTCTTATCAGTGAGTCGATCATAAACGGAGCAAGTTCTGGCTTGAAGATTGCAACAGCTGGTGCAATGGAAATAGCGAACGGAAATAATGTTTTTCCTGTGGATGGATCTGATACTGAGAGCCGTGCACTTATTGCTGGTGTAGCCATTGAAAATGTAAAAACACTTGGAAGAGTTGCAAGCGGAGAAATTGGAATTGCCGATGGTTTAAAGGAAATGCAGAATATAAGTGTTGCTACAGTTGCTGCAATTATAAAGTCTAAGGCAATTAATATCGGCTCTAAGATCGGCAAAAAAATAGGAACAACAATTGGTGCAGTATTTGGTCCAATTGGTGCTGCAGTGGGGCATTTTGCAGGCGGTGTCGTTGGAAAAATGGCAGGCACAAAAGTCGGCTCTAAAATCATCGAGACTGCTAAAAGAGTTGGTTCAGCTGCAAAATCTGTTGTATCTAGAGTAGCAAATGGAGCAAGGAATGTTTTCAATAAAGTGAAAAGCTTTTTTAGGGGATGGTAAATTATGATGGCAGCCTTTAAGTTGGATGGAAATAAAAATCAACGCTGTGCATTCTGTAAATATTGGTACGACTTAACAAATCAGTATATCAGACCACAAGACGCAAAGCACGGAATTTGGAAGTTTGAAACTACTGCAAAATGTCTTTGCTTGAAATGGAACCTGCAAAAGGGCGCTGGTATGCGTTGCGAGAAATTTGAGAACAAATTGGGATAACTGAGGAATCCATGGGGAATAATCAGAAAATGACTTGAGGAGCAGGATATATCCTGCTCCTCATTTTATATATACATTTGGCTTTCTTGATGATAATTATATTTTATTTTGTGAAAGCTCTTGAAAATTATTTTTAGATGTGATATAATTATTATAGATTTTCACATCTTCAATGACTGCTAGTGCAGTCTGATTGTAAAAATGTTTATATACGAATTAACGATAAATGCAATAATAAGAATATGTGATACTTTATGCAAGAAATTTGATAGAGAGTAAACGGAGGAAAAATATGAAAATAGTTGATTCAGGATATAAACTCGATTTGCATATCCATTCATGCTATTCTTTTAGTAAAGATGGGAGAAAAGTCGCATTTAACACCATAGATAATTTAAATATACTTATTCAGAAACTAAATGAGAATGGAGTTCAGATATGTGCGATAACAGATCATGATGCATTTAATTATGATATATATCGCTCGTTAAAATCTTACGAACAAATAGAGGGATGCTCTATTGTCAAAGTGTTTCCTGGAATTGAATTCTCAGTTGAATTTGAAGGAGACCTTAAATCAGTTGTTGTTCATGTTATCGCTATTTTTGATGATTCCGATGATGAAAAAATAAAAAACATTAGCAATATTCTTAATGATTCATCTGGAAATCCAAAGTATGATAGAGGCATGGCATACTCGGAAGAAACTTTTCTATCAATTTTGCGAGATATTAAGATTGACACAGTATTAATTGCACATCAAAAGAATACAATCACTAGTCAAAAAACTAAGAAAAGCGATGCTAACAGTGTAGGGCAATTGCGATTTGAAGAATTTATAGAAACTGACTATTTTGAAGCTTTTGAGTTTAAAAACAGACGAAATGAAGTGTTTAATAAGGCGTTTCTTTTTAAGGAAAATCTAGAAGAAAACATTCGTTTTATCACAGGTTCTGATTGTCACGATTGGAGAGTATATCCCAAGGAAACGTCATCTGATTCTTCTGAATTTGTGTATTCATTTGTAAAGTGCTTGCCTACTTTTAAAGGGCTAGTTATGGCAATTACGGATCATAGAAGGATAAAAAGAGTGAATAGCTTTTTTAATGTAGCTGAATCGTATCTTTCAGAAATAAATCTTACTATATCAAACAAACAATATACAATACCACTTTCGAGAGGAATAAATGTAATAATAGGTGATAATTCCATTGGGAAATCATTATTGTTACACAAATTAACACGTTATTGCAAAAGACAAAAAGGTGGAATAAAAGCAAGCTTAGTTAGTAGCTATGATAAGTATCTCAAAGCAAATAATATTGTTGTTCAATCTGAAATTACCCAAGATATGATATTTGGATTTGATATGCAAGGAGAAGTAAGAAAAAAGTTTGAAGATGATCCTATAAAATCGGATGAGTTTCTTAAAGATTTTTATCCTCCTGCCATTGATCCTTCGCCTTATCGTGAGCAAGTTCAACGTCAATTAGACAAAGTGTATCGGTATTTGCAAGAAAAATATGAGATTGACTCGTTAATATGTAATCTTGGCAGAGTGGAATTGGAAAAACTTGATGATAAAAATGTTGAAAGCCTAGTTTTTGTTGGTCAAATTAGTAAAGATAGCAAGAAAACACAAAATTTAGGAAATGTTATTTCGTCTATAAAAAGAATAATTGAAGAATTGCACACAATTTCTGAAAATCCAACTGTAACACCTGAGGATAAAGAAGAATTAAAGGCTATTGAGAAGAAGTTGTCCATTGTAGTTAGACGCTTTATTTTGAGAAAATCAAGTGTTGACAACGAGAACCAAGTCATTGGAATTTTTCAAACAGTCTTATCGGAATTCAAAGCAAAATATAATAGAGCTACATCAGATGCACACAAAAAACTTTCTTCCTACAAAGAAGCAATAAAAAAGGCTGAAGATAATATTATTGATATTATTATCAGACTACAGAACAATGCTCGTCCAGTCATTGAATTTGAACCAATTAATATTCAATTGCAGACCTATAATATTTACAATTACGAATTCCATAGTAGACTAAACATTCTTCAAATTACGCCAGAATATATTTGGTCACTTTTTGAAAATGCACTAAAAAAAGATACTAAAATACCTATCCTTGACATGACTCAAGAAGAATTGACAGATGCTTTGTTAAGATACGACGGACCTGAAGTTGGAGCGTTAGATGAGCTTAAGAAAAAAATTTCTGAAATGCTTGATGAGGATTTTAAGCCTAAATTTACTATTACAGAATCTGGTCACGATAAAACGGATGAATTATCAGCTGGTTTAAATGCAAAAATATACTTTGATATTCTTTCTTATGCAAGTGATAAGAATGGCATTTATATTATTGATCAACCAGAAGACAATATATCCCAAAAGTCTATTCGAGAATACTTGCTCGACCGCTTTAAAACTATGGGAGAACGCCGGCAAGTTATTATTGTAACTCATAATCCACAGTTTATTGTTAACCTTGATGTAGATAATGTTGTGTATTTGGGTCGGGATAGCGATGGGACTTTTGTTGTTCAATCGGGTGCATTAGAATATTACGATGATAATTACAGTATGTTAGATATTATCTCTACACATATTGAAGGTGGATTAGAAACATTACAAAGAAGGTGGAAACGATATGAAAAGAATAATAGAATTTCAAGTACTTGATGAAAAATACATTTTCAAGGAAAACAATACCAATATATTTGAAATTAACAAATTAACTAGGCAATTAGATGTAAAATCTTTTTATGAGGCATTTTTTGCTAATGGAAAAGATTATTCAGAAATTGAGTTCAATAATCCCTCTCAATTGAATAAAGATGATGAACGAATCTATAATGCAATACATGAATTAACTACAGATATCTGTACAAGGCTGAAAACAGAATTACCCACTCAAATTGATAGCCAAGAAAATTTTCAAGCATATATGATGAGTGATCATTCAGAGAAAAAATAATTAGAAAAAGTTTGCACTCAATGCTACAGTTATTTAAAGTCGAATACAATACAATCGGGTTCTATTTATTTCCATACTGATGAAGATCTTTTATTTAGAAGCTTTTATAATACTTGATCACTTAAATAAAAAGAAGGAAAACGTTTTATACATGCGACATAGATTGTAATTTGATTATGTGGCATACTCTATCGAAGAACTTACACGGCTCTCTGTAAAGTGAAATTGAATGTTGGCAAATCAAATAGATGGATTAATTTTGACCCCAAAACTGACCCCAATATACTGTACGCAGTGCGTAAGCTGACGAACGTCAAAATAAAAAATAACGCAATATCGCCATTATCGTACGATTTGCGTATGTCTGAAATGTATCGAAAATGTGAAATAAATCCCTCATAACCCGAAGGTCGTCAGTTCAAATCTGGCTCCCGCAACCATAACCGCACTGCACAAATGATACAATTGTGCAGTGCTTTCTTTTTGGAAAAACGCCGAAAATGCGTGATTTTTTCGGCTTTACCAAGCAAAAATAGCCTGCTGGGGAGCGTTTTTCTGGCAGGCTGTTTGCATTTCTGAAACAACAAAAAAACGATAGGGTAAAATAAAACGGTAGGTCGAGGCTATCGTTTTTTTGTTAAAAGCAATATTTTGATAGAAACACAACAGATTAATGCAGCTTAAATTATCGAAAAATTCGAAAATAGTATTGCTATTTACGAAAAGATGCTGTATACTTATATTAGATGCTAAATTTTCCATAAAGGGAGAGAAAAAATGAGTTACAAATTATTTTTAAGTCATTCTTCTAAAGATGAGAAAGTCGTTAATGCATTTGTTTCGTTTATGTACAAAATTGGACTTACAGAGAAAGATATTGTTTGTTCTTCTGTACCAGAAACAAAAATTGCAATAGGAAATGATATTTATGCATATCTAAATCAGCTGATTTCTGATGAAAATATATATGCGATTTACTTTTTATCTGATAATTATTACGCAAGCCCTGTATGTCTAAATGAAATGGGAGCTGTTTGGTTACGGAAGGCAGATAGTTTAAGTATTTTGCTTCCAGGATTTGATTTTAATGATGTACAAGGCGTTGTAGAAAGAAATAAAGTTGGAATAAAACTAGGAACTTGTGATAACATGACAAAAGCAGCTTTTAATGAGTTTCTTAAGATATTAAATGACAAATTTGGTATTCATCCTAATCAGACGCATTGGGAGAATGCTAGAGATGAGTTTTTGAATTTGACTTTAGAAAATAATCGAAAATTTAATATGGCTTTTGCAAGAAGTTATTGTATTGATGATTTGGAGAATGATGGTTGTAAGATCATTAAAAAGGAATCTAATCAAGAAAAAATAACTGCTATAATAAATTTTGAAAAACAGAAAGTAAATTATGTAGCATTGTTGTATTTGCTGAAAAACGAAATTTTACAAATTATATTGCAAATGATAGAAACTTGTGCTTTGAAGCTTATATATCTGAAGGAATAACTTTTTTGGACATTGAAATTTGCCTTAATGGCATTGACGTTTCCTACGAGATTTATTTAAATGAGGATTTGAGAGAATTCAAAATTCCGCTTGCTCAATTCCAAAGTACTTTTATGTTTTGGAAAGATGTTTCTGAATTGAAATTTGTGTTTCATAGGAAAAACTTTAGCGGTGAAAGAAAAGTTATAATTGAAAATCTTCGTATCGAATAAACAAATAATTGAATTAATCTTATAAAAATGATCTGCTATGAAAGTGTTTCTAACAGGTCGTTTTTGTATATAATATTATAAGTAGTATATTTTTGATAAAGTTTGGATTCGACAAAATAAAAAATATGTTTTTATTTTAGAATTTCTGATTGAAAAGCTTTTAGTCCCCTTGCTTTTTAAGATTTTTTATGGTATTATGGAAGCAAAGGGGTGATTACATGATTCGAATTGCAATTATAGATGATGCTGTCGAAATAGGAACACAACTCGAAACGATTTTGATTGAAATTACAACCAATAAAGGCATTGCAATTGATATCGATATCTATTACAGCGGGAAAGAACTATGTGAGCATCTACAAAACGGTGAATTCTACGATTTGATTTTTCTGGATATTGAAATGCCTGAATTTACTGGTATTGATGTTAGTATTCCGTAACATCTAAATACTTATAATCGGATAGAGATGTTTTAATTTA
>NZ_QSTT01000024.1:0-25373 GCF_003438725.1 Ruminococcus sp. OM06-36AC | reverse complement strand
AATTGGTATATTTCTATTATACCATATTGTCTAACAAAAGGGGAGCATTTCATTGACAAAACATCATTTTTCAGTTATAATAAAAGACAGGTATATTTTGTTTTGAAAGCGAGTATTTGGAAAATGGGAAGTACGAAAATCAATCTGACGGAGGAACAGTTTACAGAGGTGACACTGTCCGCCCTGAAAGAGCACCCCGAGGGAATTACGGAATATCCGATTCTGGATTTTGATGATCGTGCACTGGGGCTGTTGTCCGCCGGCGTTGCAGAAACGCTGCGGTACAGTGAGATCAAGCCCCGCGGCGGTCTGGCATATCGGTTTCTGAAGCGGCTGTTTGACATCGTGGGGTCTGCACTGGCACTGATCGTTCTGGCGATCCCCATGGGCATCGTGGCACTGGTGATCTATCTGGACGACAAGGGGTCGCCGATCTTTTCACAGGCACGGCTGACCAAGGACGGAAAGGTGTTCTACATGCACAAGTTCCGTTCCATGTGTGTCGATGCGGAACAGAAGTTCGCAGAGGTGCAGAAAGAAAACGAAACCGACGGTCTGGCGTTCAAGAGCGAGAACGACCCGCGAATCACACGGATCGGGCATTTTATCCGGAGAACGTCCATTGACGAACTGCCCCAGCTGTGGGACGTTTTCTGCGGGCACATGTCCATTATCGGGCCGCGTCCGCCGCTTCCGCGGGAAGTGGTGCTGTATACGCCCCACCAGATGCAGCGGTTACAGGTAAAAGGCGGTCTGTCCTGTATTTGTCAGGTAGAGGGCAGAAGCGATATGGGATTCGAAAAGTGGGTGGAATCCGACCTCGAATACATTCAGACACGCAGTGCCGGACTGGATCTGAAGCTGGTGTTTAAGACCATTGGCGTGGTAATTATGAAAAAGGGTGCAAGATAACCATAGGAAGAAAGAGCCGCTGTGCAGATGCATGGCGGCTTTTGTGCTGTCCGGAATCTTTTTCGGAATCTGCCTTGTCAATGCTGCCCGCTTTATGTTATAATAGAAACAGCATCACAACAAGCGAGGTGAAAAGCCGTGTGCCTGTGCCGCGGCGATTATGAAACGATTGGTAGTGGGCATTACTGCCCATGTGGATTCCGGAAAGACGACGCTTTCCGAAGCTCTGCTGTACCGTACCGGCGAGATCCGGAAGCTGGGGCGGGTGGATCACCAGACAGCTTTTCTGGACACCCACCCGATGGAACGGGATCGGGGCATTACGATTTTTGCACATCAGGCATGCATTGCCTATGAAAATGCGGAATATACGCTGCTGGATACTCCCGGACACGTGGACTTTTCAGCAGAAACTGAACGCACTATGCAGGTACTGGACTATGCCATTCTGGTCATCAGCGGCACAGACGGCGTGCAGTCCCACACGGAAACCCTGTGGAAACTGCTGGAACGCTATCAGGTGCCGGTGTTCCTCTTTGTCAACAAAATGGACTTGGCAGGGGCAGACAAGGCGGCAGTGCTGGAACAGCTGCAAAGCCGGTTGAGTGACCGCTGTGTGGACTTTTCCGCAGACGGCACCGATGCCTTTTATGAACAGGTGGCTCTGCTGGAGGAGCCGTTCATGGATACTTATCTGGAGCAGGGGAAGATCCCGCCGGAACTGCTGGCAAAAGGCATTGCCCGCCGGAAGCTGATCCCCTGTTACTTCGGGGCAGCGTTGAAGCTGGAGGGCGTGGACGCATTTCTGGAGGGACTGCACCGGTATACGCTGGAACAGCCCTGTCCGGCACAGTTCGGGGCGAGGGTGTTTAAAATTGCCGCTGACGAAAAGGGGAACCGGTTGAGTTACCTGAAGATCACCGGCGGACGGCTGCGGGTGCGGGACAGCATCGCCTATACTGCTTCCAACGGCAGGGACATGCAGGAAAAAGTCAGCCAGATCCGTGTCTACGCCGGTGCGAAGTTCGAGGCGAAAGAGGCGGTCCCTGCGGGCACGGTCTGTGCGGTGACGGGTCTGAGCCGGACGTTTATCGGGCAGGGGCTGGGCAGTGCCGGCGACGGTATGGCTCCGGTGCTGGAACCGGTGCTCCGCTACGGCGTACAGCTGCCGGAAGGGGTGCACCCTACCGATGCCTTGAAACAGCTGGCACAGCTGGAGGAGGAAGATCCTGCCCTTCACGTGGTGTGGAATGACCACGCCGGACAGATTCAGATGCAGCTGATGGGAGAGGTACAGCTGGAAGTATTGCAGCGGCTGATCGCCGACCGGTTCGGCATGCAGGTGCAGTTCGATGCCGGACAGATCACCTATAAGGAAACCATTGCCGAGCCGGTAGAGGGCGTGGGGCATTACGAACCGCTGTGCCACTATGCCGAAGTGCACCTGCTGCTGGAGCCACTGCCGCAGGGCAGCGGTTTGCAGTTCGGGGTGAACTGTCGGGAGGACGATCTGGAACGAAACTGGCAGCGGCTGGTGCTGACGCATTTGGAGGAGAAAACGCATCTGGGCGTACTGACCGGTTCACCCATAACAGATATGCGGATCACCCTGTGTGCCGGAAAAGCCCATGTCAAGCACACCGAGGGCGGCGACTTCCGGCAGGCGACCTATCGGGCGGTGCGGAACGGACTGCGAAAGGCGAAAAGCATTCTGCTGGAACCGTGGTACGAGTTTTTGCTGGAACTGCCTACGGAAAACGTGGGACGTGCCATGACCGATCTACAGCAGATGGGGGCGGAGTTCCAGCCGCCGGAAACCGAGGGCGACCGTTCGGTTTTGCAGGGCAGTGCTCCGGTGGCGAAGCTGCGGGGCTATGCTTCAGAGGTGACCGGTTATACCCACGGCGTGGGCAGACTGGTCTGTTCCCCCAAGGGTTATGCTCCCTGTCAGAATCCGGAAGAAGTCATTGCCGCAGTGGGGTATGACTGCGACAGCGATCTGGAAAACTCTGCGGATTCCATTTTCTGTGCCCACGGAGCCGGCTTTGCCGTCAAGTGGAACGAGGTGGAACAGCACATGCACCTGCCCAGCTGCCTGCACCAGCTGGAAGAACCCGACGAACCGGCGGCACCGGTGCGGGTGTCGAGGGCAGCCTATGGGGGCAGTCTGGCAGAGGACAAGGAACTCATGGCGATCTTTGAACGGACTTACGGAAAAATCGACCGCAATCCCCGACAGGCACTCTGCACCCCCAAAGAGGAGGACACTGCGGCAGCATATCACGGCAAGCCGGATCCGGCGTATGATGGGGAGGAGTACTTGCTGGTAGACGGCTACAACATCATTTTTGCGTGGGACGAGTTGAAAACGATTGCCCAAAACAATCTGGACAGTGCCAGAGGACAGCTGATGCACATGTTGAGCAACTACTGCGGCTATCGGAAGTGCAAGCTGATTCTGGTATTTGATGCGTATAAGGTCAAGGGCTATCACGGCGAAACAGAGCAGTATCACAACATCACGGTGGTGTATACCAAAGAGGCGGAAACTGCCGACTCCTACATTGAAAAGGCAACGCTGGACTTGTCGAAGAAGCACAAGGTGCGGGTGGCAACTTCGGACGGCATGGAGCAGCTGATTATTCTGGGGAATGGTGCTCTCCGCATCACTGCGGCGGAATTCCGGCAGGAGGTCTTGCAGACCGAGGCAGCCATTCGGGAATATGCGGCACAGATGAAGCAGGGGAAAAAGACTATTACGGAGAAGCATTCGTCATAAGTTGGGGCAGCGTTGCCGTGGTAGGGCAACACCGCACAAAGCCCGCCTGACGGCTTTGCACGCAATCTGCGTGCAGATTTTCCGTCATATTGCCTAGAAATCCCTTGCCATACGGCAGTATGCCTGCGGAATTTCTAGGCAATCTGCCGAAAAATCTGACACCGCACCTTACGCACAAGCTTTGTGTGGTGTTGCCGTAGCAGAATACCCGAAATCCCCGCGGAAAAATCGGCAGTTCTGTCAATTGTTTGTGCAGCAGAAATATGATAAAATAAGGATATTCCGGAGCGTGTTTCGGCACGCTGAGATATAGAATGAATATGGAGGCATGACAAATGCAAATGCAGATACAGCACCAGCTGCGGCGTGTCGCTGCTGCCCTGCTGACCGCGGCGGTCGCCGTGGGCACAGGAGCCTTTTCCGGTCTGGCATTGGAAACCGATTCCGGCACCCTGGAAAATCTACAGGCGTTCCTGCTGGGAAAAGAAAATGCCGGCGGAACGGACTGCAACGGGGACGGCGTTGTGGACGGCATGGACTTGGCACTGCTGCGGCAGCAGCAATTCGACGGGGGAGAAATACAGGACGGCTATGCCGGCTTTATCCGCACAGACGGCAAACTGCTGGTCGATGAAAACGGCAAGCAGTACCTCATCAAAGGCATGGCAATCGGCAATGATGTGTGGTCGAATCCCACCACAGCCCCTGCCCAGGATCACGATGCGGCAAGCTATCAGGAACTGGCGGACATGGGCTTTGACTCCGTGCGGTTCTATCTGAACTACGCCATGTTTGAATCTGACAGCAAGCCCTATACCTATCGGGAAGAAGGCTTCCGCTGGCTGGACACCAACATTGCATGGGCAAAGGCGGCAGGAATCCGGCTGGTGCTGAACATGCACTATCCGCAGGGCGGTTATCAGTCGCAGGGGAACGGCACGGCACTCTGGACAGAACCGGAAAATCAGAAGCGGCTCTGTGCCCTCTGGACGGAAATTGCCAAGCGGTATGCAGACGAGCCGGTGATTCTGGGCTATGGGCTGGTGAATGAACCGGTGGTAGCTGCTGCCAGTGGCGAGGAGAGCCTTACCCTGTGGCAGTCCGTGGCACAGATGCTGACGGACGGGATCCGTACTGTAGACCAGAACCATATGATCTTTGTGGAACGCATGTGTGCGGCACAGAATCTGGCAGGCACACAGGAACAGTGGATCAATTTCAATGACGAAAACAACTATGTGCATCTGGACGATGACAACACGGTGTACGAGTTCCACGACTATGATCCGCATGCTTTTACGCATCAGGGCTTCGACTGGGCGGGGACACTGGGCAATGATGTGACCTATCCGGACGAAAGCTATCTGGTGTCCAGCGGCAATGCCCAGTGGGGCACTTCCACCTTTGCCGGCGATCGGGCGGACACGGAGAGCACCGAGTGGCAGTATCTGAAAAGCGGCAGGATCACGCCGAAATCAAACGGCACACAGCTAATCAGTCTGGTATTTCAGGCACAGAACATCGGGGACTACGGCTACGCCCGGGCAGATGAACTGCGGCTGAACGAATACGACGAGGACGGCAGCTTTGTCCAGACCATATACGCCAACGACTTTGACAGCACGTCCCTGCTGAGCTTCTGGTCCAGCAACGACTCCGGCGGACAGTACTACGCTTCTTCCGAGGGACATCTGGCAAAGGGCAGTCTGATGCTCTCCGGCACTACCGACGATGCCAACACCAGTACAAGATATTTCCGTCCCACGGCAGGACACAGCTATGAGGCATGCGGTTATTTTCAGGTGAACACCAAGAATGCCGATGCCATTGTCCGTCCCCGCGTGGACGTGTGGAATGTGGATTCTGTGGAAGTGCTGAATCGGGACTATCTGGAAAAGAGCGTGGCACTGAACACGGCATTTTCGGAAAAGTACAATGTGCCGGTATACTGCGGCGAGTTTGGTGCCGGTTCGCACTGCTTTGAGAACGACCGCGGCGGTGACCGCTGGATCGGGGACATGCTGGAAATTTTCCGTGACGGCGATGTCAGCTTCAACTACCACGCCTATCACGATGGTTCTTTCGGGCTGTATGAGGGCGGCGGTCTGCCCAGTCCCGCAGGGAGAAATGATACACTATATCAGGTGCTGGTAGAAAAACTGAAAAAACATACGGAATAACAGGATTTACGAAAGGAACTGATATGAAAGAAAAAGATACAGAAAAGCAGCTGAAAGCCTTGGAAGAAGCTGTGCGGCAGGAGCAGGAAACCGGCGGAAAGACGGCGAAAAAGCATCGGGAAAGCAGCTCTGCGGCGGCGAAAGAATCCCACCCGCTGGCTTCGTTTCTCATCGGGCTGGTACTGCTGGGAGCAGGCATCTTCTGGGTGCTGAACTCCTTTGTGGTGTCCTTCTCGTGGGGCAGCCTGTGGGGCGGCTTCGGCATGAACACTTCGCTGGCAACTGGTCTGATGCTGGTGCCGCTGCTGATCGGCATCGGTCTGCTGTTCTTCTTGGATAGAAAGTGGATCGGCTGGGTGGTGACGGCAATCGGACTGCTGGCAATTCTGGTAACGCTGCTGACTTCGGTGCGGTTTCGTCCGGTGTCGGCTTCGCTGTGGCAGTATGTGGTCATGTTCGGCATGATCGCAGCCGGTTGCGGTTTGGTGGCGAGAGGACTGCTGAAAAGCAGAGATTAAGGGAACGCAGAAACCGGTTTTGTACGGTGTTTCCTGAAAAAGGCGTGTGGTTTTGCGGAACTGCACGTCTTTTTTTGTGAGAATGCACGGCTTGCCAACCATGCGAAATCATGCTATAATAAAAAGGCAATACCGCACAAAGAGCGTCTGGCGTGCAAAGTCGCCAGACGCTCTTTGTGCGGTATTGTCAAAGGAAACACTGCAAGCAGATTGCGTGCAGTGTTTCCTTTGTTTTAGCGGATCTTCGAGCCTACCGGCAGGCTTTCGTCAGGGAAGATCACCTTGACATCACCGTTGGGCATATCTGCCGCACAGATCATGCCGCAGCTTTCCACGCCGCACAGCTTTGCCGGCTTCAGATTTGCCACCAGAACGATCTTCTTGCCGATCAGGTCTTCCGGCTTGTACCACGGTGCAATGCCCGAAACCACCTGTCTGCCGCCCATGCCGTCGTCCAGCTGCAGCTTCAGCAGCTTCTTGGACTTCTTTACCTTTTCGCATTCCAGCACCTTTGCCACACGCAGATCGGTCTTGCCAAAGGTGTCGATGTCGATCTCCTCTGCCAGCGGCTGGGGTGTGAATTCCGGCTCCTGCGGTTCTTCCTTGGGCTGTGCTGCCAGAATCAGCTGGTTCAGTTCGTCGATCTCCTTTTCCACGTCGATACGCGGGAAGATGATGTCACCCTTGTGTACGGTCACATTTGCCGGCAGTGTGCCGAATACCGCAGCGGTGCTGTATGCCACGTCGGCTTCCGATGCCCCGATCTGCTCCCAGATCTTCGGCATGGTTTCCGGCATGAATGCACTCAGCGGAACGGTGATGATACGAATGGTTTCCAGCAGGTTGTACAGCACCGTTGCCAGACGGGTGCGGTTTGCTTCCTCTCTTGCCAGAATCCACGGTGCGGTTTCGTCGATGTACTTGTTGGCACGGGAAACCACCTGGAAAATCTCTGCCAGCATGTGGTTCAGCTGCGTCTGATCCAGCAGACCTTCCAGCTTTGCAGTCAGACCGGTGGCTGCGGCGATGAGTTCCTCGTCAAATTCGCCGGACTGGCGTTCGGTCGGCAGGGTGCCGCCGAAGTACTTGTCCACCATTGCCACGGTACGGGAAACCAGATTGCCCAGACCGTTTGCCAGATCGGAGTTGATGCGGTTGATCATGATCTCGTTGGAGAACGAACTGTCTGCACCCAGAGCCATTTCCCGCAGGATATGGTAGCGGATCGCATCTGCTCCGTAGCGGTCAGCCAGCAGGAACGGGTCTACCACGTTGCCCAGCGACTTGGACATTTTCTGTCCGTTGAAAGTGATCCAGCCGTGAACTGCCAGATGCTTCGGCAGCGGCAGATCCAGAGCCATCAGCATTGCCGGCCAGACAATGGCATGGAACCGCATGATGTCTTTGGCAACCATGTGCACATCTGCCGGCCAGTACTTGTCGAAATCGTGGTAGGCGTTGTTTTCATAGCCCAGTGCACTGATATAGTTGGACAGAGCGTCTACCCAGACATAGACCACGTGCTTCGGATCGAAAGTGACCGGAATGCCCCATGTGAAAGAGGTGCGGGAAACGCAGAGGTCTTCCAGCCCCGGCTTGATGAAGTTGTTGACCAGTTCCACTGCACGGGTCTTGGGCTGGAGATAGTCGGTTTCCAGCAGCAGCTTTTCGATACGCTCTGCAAAGGGAGCCATTTTCATGAAGTAGGCTTCTTCCTTTGCCTCGACGACTTCGCGGTGACACTCCGGACAGCAGCCGTTTTCGTCCAGCTGGGACTCGGTCCAGAAGCTTTCACAGGGGGTGCAGTACTTGCCCTTATATTCACCCTTATAGATGTATCCCAGATCGTATAGACGCTTGAAGATCTTCTGTACGGTTTCTATGTGGTAGTCATCGGTGGTGCGGATATAGCGGTCATAGCTGACGTGCATCTTTTCCCACAGTGCCTTGAAGGTCTTGACGATCTCATCTACATATTCTTTCGGCGTGATACCCTTTGCCGCCGCTTTCTGTTCGATTTTCAGACCGTGTTCATCAGTTCCGGTGAGGAAGATCACATCATAGCCCTGCATTCGTCTGTACCGTGCGATAGAATCGCAGGCAACTGTTGTATAGCAGTGCCCGATATGGGGATTTCCCGACGGATAGTAAATCGGTGTCGTGATATAATACGGCTTTTTTGACATACAAGGTCCTCCTTAACATTTATGTGCCCGAAGGCTCTACCTCTTATTATAGCACAGTTTTCCGGTGTTGTCTATGTTTTTTGAAAATTTTGTAGGGGATGGGGTGCGGAACTTGCTTTTTTGGAGAAAACATGTTAAAATAATGGAAAGTGTAATGCTACGATACTTTTGAATATGGGCGTAGATCTCAAAATTATCAGTGACCATTTAGGACATTGCGACATCAATGTCACAGCTGATATTTATGCTGATGTGCTTAGCAGTACACGAAAAGTGTTGGCAGATTCTATTGAGAAAAAGCTAACTGAATAAAGAACAGAAATTACAGCAACATAAAAAAATCGCTCTGCAAAACACAGAGCGATTTTAAAATACTTTTTAGTTGTCCAGAAGTTGTCCAAATGGATTTCTGAAACAAAAGAAATAACGCAATATCGACAAAAAATCGATGTTTCCTTATCTCTTTGAGAAACAAAAACATTGGATTTTAGGGGGCTTTTTGCACTTTGTTAGTTGTGTGTTAGTTGTTGCGTTGTTTGTATGGTAACTATGGAGGGTATCTATAAAATTATTTTTTGGCAAGACAATCGTATTTTACTTCAATCATGACACGCTTTAAAAGAAGTTTAATCAAGAATATCAGACTAATGTTCTCCTCGATAATATAGAAAAACAGAAAGATCTTGAAAACTCTTTCTATTATATGGCGAGAGAATTGGTGCTTGAGTGTATGGCTTATGTTTGAGCAAAAGCAAAAGTATGATTATGTAAAAGAACAGATAGAATAATTACAGACAGAAAATATATAGGCAAAATGCTATGAAAAAAATCAATGTCTGGAAACTTTGTGAAGAAGTAGTTTTCCTTGAAGTAAAGGAGAATTCAAACAGCCCTAATCATGAACAGATACTCATCTATCTAGATTCGGTCAGTAAACGTTCTAGATTTTTGCTCTAAGAAATATTGGCGTAAGTGGAATATAAAAGTCTATAGATTAATACCTTCCAAGTTTCACTTTTTTATACATTCCATAATGAAAACAATAAATGAAATTTTCTCCAATGGGAACCTTAGGATATATATTATAAATTTCTCTTTCTCTATATGAAAAGTGGTAGAACACCGCATTAGACTCGGCATTTTCGATTGCTCCTATAATATTTGAATCATAAAGTATCTGTAAAAGCTTATTTTGATTAGTCATAAATTCAGGTATATCATTTTCATTGTTAAGTATATACTCCCCAAACTCATCAAATTTTGTACAAAAATCTTGATAAGAAAAAGTGGATTCATCAAATTTCTTAAAAAACTCGACTAGCAAATCAAATTCATTATTGGAATAATAAAATGAAAGCTGATCTTTTAGTGAACTTAAAAAGTATTCAGAATAGGAGTTTTGGAAATTATTGCTTTCATATACTTCTTTTTTAAAAGAGCACATACTGCTTGAATTATTTCGATTCATATTTTCTTGAATTATTTGCATAATCATAAGAATGTCTCTTGGCCTTGATAACGATATTTTTAAGAACTCCATAAAAGCTGTTCTGTCATCTTTTTTCCAAGGGAAATAAACTTTAAAATAATCTTCTATGTTTGGATCAAACTCCTGATCGTTTGATAATATTTTATTTGCAACATCATATAGTATTGAGTTTTCTGAATTTTCATATGTTGTTGTCCAGTCTAAATATACTGCGTTGTCTTTAAGCTTCGCAGCAGCATTTTGCAAAGATAACGAATAATATATATCGGGACGTAATAATAATACTACTCTAAATAAACCATCACTACCTTTTATGTTAGCAAAAGTAGATGTATTTAAAAACCAAACGGCATCAGCAAGGCCTTTTATACATTCTATATATTCTTCATATTTAATTTTTTCAGGTCTAATATCAATTCCATCTATAAATAGCACTATATCATCTTTTAATTTTATCGAAGAGAGAGCATTAGAAAACATCTTTTCAATATAGTAGAGATTATGCTGTATTTTTGTTTCGCTAAATTCGATGGTTTGAGATTGCTTTCCGCTTGCCTCGGAATATTTGCATAGTAATTTCGCAAAAATTTCACTTTCATCAACAATATTCATTATTTGTGATACTTCTGGAGAAAAAGCTTTTGAATAGTATTCATTGATTGCTTTCTGTATGGCTTTTAATTTTGACTTGTTTAATGGATAAATTGATTTTTCATTTTCTAATATGAACTGTGAAAGAAGCAGTAATATTATTACTTTCCAAATAGAACTGTAGTCCGAAAGACAGAGTCCTTTTTGTTGTTTTAAAGTATAGAATTTTTCATAGTCTGTTGCATTGATAAATGTAGTTAATCCTCTTGTGTTTTTATAACTATTATTGCTGAGATAGGTTGCGTATGCGGTTTTTCCAGTGCCTTTTTCTCCTATAAGAAAATAAATATTATCATCAAGTAAACTATCCAAAAAAGTGTTTTTTACAAAAATATCATTAAAAAATTTTTTATTTTTACGCTGAGAGTAATTCTGTGCATCAGAAAAACCAAGTTTAAGCTCCTTAATAGTTTTCATTTTTACCTCCTGTTATTATGATATTTATCTGCGCAATAGCAACAAAATATTAAATTGTTCTTTGCACTTATCACAGCACATCAAACATATTAATCAGAATTCTTATTATTTTTTAACTATTTTCTTATCTATCTGAATTGACCGATTGATCTCATCTTTCGGTTCTCTGTTCATACTCCCGTAAGTATTAATCTGGAAGTATTTCTCTTCATCGTTTGTAAAAGTGGTCAACATCCTTATTTTCCATAAACCTCAAAATACCACAAAAGGACAACCTCGAATTAAAAAACGAACTTGTCCTTCTGTCATAATAATTCGTCTGTCTAACACGGCATAAATTTGTAAAATATGAGCTTACTTCACGTATCCCACATACTCACCATAATGCCAGCCTGCCACATCGTAAGTCAAACCTGCACCAGTAGCTGCGGCATAGTTCAGGAGCTGCTTTACATCAGAATAATTTACATCATCGCAGTTCATGATTCTGCCGTCCTTGTTTCCATCTGCTGCCTCTACTTTTTTTGCGGAGTCCAGTTTATATTTTGCCGGATTCATCTTTGCAATAGAAACCATCAGAGCTTTTCCGTTTGCTGTTGTCAGCAGGCTGCCGTCAGCCTCTGCGATATTGTACGCAGACAGCATGATCGCAGCATCCTTGGAGTTGACCTGTTCATCGCTGTTCAAATCGCCAATTACATAAAAATCATACTGCTGACTGGTATAGCAGCTGATCTCATTGTTCTTTACAGATTCGAACGAGGCATCTTCTACGGTTACTTCTGCGTCACTGGTAGTATAGAAGGTTACCAGAGTGCCGTCGTTCTTGGAATCGTCCAGAGATGCACTGGTGATAACAACCTTGCTGCCGTTCTGTGCAGCTGATACAGTAGCATTACCATAAGCACTGCCGTTTGTTGCGGTAACCAAACCGTCTGTATCCAGCAGATCTGCAGTTGCACTCAGTGTAATGTCAGATGCTGAAAAGCCGGTGTTGTTCTCGATGGACAGTGTCACTGCGGTTGCACCAGCCGGAACAACTGTGCCGTCAGCGGCGGTGAATGTTTCTGCTACGGTGCTGTAGGAAACATTGACTGCGTTTACTGCCTCAGCTGCGCTTGCAACAACGCCTGCGCAAGCAGATACCATTGTGGCTGCAGATAAAGCAGCAATAATTTTTTTTACAGACTTCATAAGTAGTACCTCCCTTTCGGATATGTAATGATTTTTAAGTTGTCTCCTTTCTTTTGCTCTCCTGATAAATCAGCAAAGCAAAAGTCATTTTTTCATTTTCAAGAACAGAACTATCTCTATTTTTTCAGTCCTGCTCCACGCAGAGCACACTCGTACACAATGTCGAACAAGTCGTTTGTATCAATTTTACCGTTGTTGTCTGTGTCAGCTTCAATATTGGGAACATGGCCCCTATAATATCTTCTTGTACCGTGAGATGCAATTGCCTTAGCGGCGATATGTCTCATGGTCCAGTAAATGTCACTTGGCTCATACGGCTTTCCATCTCCGTCTGCATCGCCGAGCATAGGAGCATCGTCAAACACACCGTCGCCGTCAAAGTCGTATACCAGTTCACTGCATTCCTTTTCAGTATTGAATTGCAGCAGAACATCTTTCGATCGAACAAAGTTGATAAAATAACTGCCAAGCCAGTCGAGAAATTCTTCATAGCTGCCGTCAAACGCATCAATATCTTTATGTGCAATCAGTGGCATTGTCTGTACATATACTTCTCCACCGCCGGTGATTGCAAATCCAGTATCCTGTTTTGAAACAGTCACTGTTTGATTTGGTGCGACTTCAATAGCAATGGTACTTCTGGATACTGGTGTAAAATTGTAATTGCCTTCATCGTATGTGAAAATATATGACAGTGCAATTTTTTGTGTATCTGTATTGGTATAAGTTATACCATCTTTAGAGAAATCGATTTTGCACTTCGAACCAACGCCTTTTAGTTCAGGATCCTTCCGATCAAATTGTTCTATTCTGAGACGGTATCCTTCACCAAGAATACTAAAGGCAAATCCCGACGCACGCTCATTCTTTTCCAGATGGAAAGAGGAGCCTTTTCCAAAGAAAATAAAATCTCCGTAATTGACTTTGCCTAATTTCCAAAAGTCATACGTCTGTCCGTCTTTTGTAGTAGAACTCAACTGCATCTGGTCTTTTCCGCCATTGTAAAATTCTAATTTCACGGTTTCTGAAACATCAGTGTTGGTTTTTGTAGTACCACGGATCGGTGCCTTATAAGTCAACAGGGAATCATCATCTGAGGCATACAGTAAGACATCACCATTTTCCGAAGAGGCTTCGTATGCTGGGATACAGAACTGTTTGGTCTCCGAATTAATATAGATGCAGGCATCATCCTTAAAAGCCGATGTTTCTGTATCTGGTTTCACACAGTTGCTGTCGTAGGTGACAATGCAGGTATCATAACTGATGCCATCGAATGTCCAGTTGCCGGATATTTCATCCATGCCAACCACAGCGTGTGTGCCGCCTTTTTTGGTGGAAATACCTGCCATAAAGTAAGTGCCTTTTTCCTTGCAGCGTGCTGCACAATCCAGAAACATATCGGTATGCTCTTCTTTGGACAGCATTGCAGATTCTACAATGATTGCGAGTTCCACCTCTGAATATAGCTGCAGAGAGTTGTAGTAAGCAATCAACGCATCCACATCATCGGTCAGTGTCACATCGTATAACGTTTCTGCACCCTCTTGTAAATCTCCCGGTGTCAGTTCACCATTGTGAACCAACACCGAAATGGCAGCCATGCCAAAGCAAAGTCCACTCTGATAAGCTATATAAGAGATATCTGTGCTATAACCTAAATCTAATTCCGGATCTGTCATATTAGCACTTACGGGATCAGATACTCTTTCTGCAAAATCTTCCCGTGATAAAGTACACAGGTGATTTGCAAATGAAAAAGTATCTTTGTACATTCCCTTCTCGATCGCAGCCTTTTCCAATTCGCTTTGCGTCGATGACGCATCTGCCTCGTAAAGTGGCACATCTCCCTCTGTCACCGAATCGTAAAGCGTCTCTCCAAACTCGTCCGTGTTGTCTTCCAGTGCCTCCTGTACCAGCTTATCCGTATTGTCCAGAACAGAGTATTCTTCTGCTCCGACTGCTGTCGGCTGATAGGTAAGTATGCACGTTGCAGCGGTGGACAATGCCAATAATGTTGCGATTTGTTTTTTCATAACATCACCGCCTTTTTACGATTAAAGAGATTCGTATTTGCCGAAACAAAAGTCATATCTATTCAGATCTGTTTTGTACCCTGCACCACGGCGTGCAATATAGTAAGACAGATTATCTACATCTGAAATTTCAAGCTGTTCTTCGTCGTATGCAATTACAGTATCATTATTGCCGTCACCAGCCATAGCACAAGCATCTGCTACCAGTCCATACTTTGCTTTATGCTCGTTTGCAACATCAGTGAGCAATCCTTCGTAAACAAGACCATATTTCTCCATTTCATACAAAGAAACATCATCTTTTGCAATCTTATATGCCTGCATCTGATAAAATAAATCTGTTGAATTGATGATGTCATCATTATTCATATCGCCTCTGCGATAATGTTCAGAGCATACAGCAATTGCACTTGCATCTTCCATCTGCTTTGCAGACTTGAATGTAGCGTCTTCTACGGTTACTTCTGCGTCACTGGTAGTATAGAAGGTTACCAGAGTGCCGTCGTTCTTGGAATCGTCCAGAGATGCACTGGTGATAACAACCTTGCTGCCGTTCTGTGCAGCTGATACAGTAGCATTACCATAAGCACTGCCGTTTGTTGCGGTAACCAAACCGTCTGTATCCAGCAGATCTGCAGTTGCACTCAGTGTAATGTCAGATGCTGAAAAGCCGGTGTTGTTCTCGATGGACAGTGTCACTGCGGTTGCACCAGCCGGAACAACTGTGCCGTCAGCGGCGGTGAATGCTTCTGCTACAGTGCTGTAGGATACGTTGACTGCGTTTACTGCCTCAGCTGCGCTTGCAACAACGCCTGCACAAGAGGCTACCATTGTGGCTGCTGCCAGAGCAGCAATAATCTTCTTTGTCTGTTTCATGATAAAAAACTCCTTTTTTAGATTACAACAGCACACTTACGTGTGCCGCTGCGTTTGGATTTCTTTGTAATCTTACAACCAGATTACTTCTTCAGATTCTGCAGAGCCTTCGGTTCTTTCGGCTGGTGACAACCAATTGCAGAAGTTGTACCTGCTGCCTTTACTGCAGCCATTCTTCCTGCCTTTGCAATCTTTGTGCAAACTATTTTACTGATCTTGTTCACTTTTTTTCATCTCCTTCGGTTTTATTAATGATACTACCATTAACATTGATACTGAAAGCAATGTTAATGCGATAGTTATTGCAATGTTTCTCATGAAGAAAAACATAATGCAAGCAAAAATAGATAGTATAATAATGAGAAATCTGCTTATTTTTTGATTGCGAATTCTTTTTTCAAAATTTAAAGGCTTATTTTCATTTTCTATTGGTGCAAATTTTATAACGACAGCTGCAGAAATGAAAATGATAATTATATGTGCCACTATAGAATAGATATTTGTATACATCATTATTTTTGATATACCAAGTGTACTTAATGAAACAAGTAAAAACACCAAATTGCATGATAAATAAGTATTGGCATGAAAGCCACCTGTAAACAAGCGAAGAATTACAAATATTCCATAATACAGCAATGCGTAGAAGAACATTCCTAGACAGCATCCAACTGCTATAGAAAGTATAAATCCAATCAATGAAGATAGAATGATTTCAAATCCATACTGATAGATTTCGATTTCTTCTTTCTCTATTACATGATTTCCACATAAAAAAAGCGATATCCGTTTACTCAATAATGATAGCATTTCAGTCACCATTCCTTGAATAAAGAATACCGCATTTTTCTTCCAGAATCAATACCAAATCCCCCAAACCGCATTTTTCATCCCCCAAATGCGTATATTATATTTCTGGTATTATTATATTTACTGAAAATTCATTTCTTTTTTCGTAAAAATCAATTTCTCCATTTCTGTCTCTCAAGATATCTCGTACAGACTTTAACCCCCATCCATGATGAATCTTATCTTTTTTTGATGTTGTTAATTTTGAATTTCCACACAGTACCGACTCTTTGATTTTATTTTTTACAAGAATTCTCAAATAGCCTGCTGTCTTTGTAATTGACACACTGATCTGTGCATTTTCTATGCCTTGCTCTTCATATGCAATCGCATTGTCGAGTAAATTAAATAATATGATGCTAAAGTCTAATTCCAATTCTTCTGGAATCGGAATATGTATCTGGCAAATGGTCTTTATCCCTTTTTCCTGTGCTTCTCCAAATTTTGTGTTAATTACGGCATTGATAATGCTGCTGGAACATTCTACTGGTTCTTGAACACTGTTTATTTTTTGCTGCACGATTTGATCTGTATATGCAAGCGCTTTGTCATATCTTTTTGCTGTAAGTAATTCTCGGATACACAGCATTTCATTTTTCAAATCATGACGTAAAATGGAGATTTTTTGATAGCTGTTATTCATTTGTTGCAGTTCCTGCTGTTGATTGAATAACTGCAATTTTAACATATTTTGTTCCAATTGCTTTTTGTTTGCTAAATTTAGTTTTTGCATAAAGAAAACGATGATGCAATCTAGGATTGTAATCAAAATTACCACGATCAAGCACATATACTGCTGCTCCGGAACAGCAACTGAAATAAAATACATGAATGTTCCAATCAGCAGTGCAATTAAAAATGCAGAAAGCAGAACAATCCACTCACTTTTAGAAAAATTAAACTTGTTTTTTCGGCGATAAATCAAAACCAATTCCGAAATCCCAAAATAGATTAGTTTTGTTAACAACAGACTGATTACACGACTAGCATTTTGTGCTACTACTAATTCACCTACAGAAACGTTGGTGATATAAGAAACACTATGCAATACAGGCAAATTGATAAAGCAAAACAACAAATAGCATACAATCGGCAGAAATATTTTTTCAAAAAGCCGTCCATTTAAGAAAAGAACGGAAAATAACACACAGCTACAAAATAATGCAATAATAAACAACAAGTCATTGTGCAGGCAATTTGTAAAAAGCCAATCAAAGAAAGACAATGTGATAAATAGCGAGACGCTTTTCCAAATTTTACAATATTCAGAACGGTATCCCAAAAAAAGAATGATCAGTCTACTGGTAATAAGACATTCTACTAAAACAGCAGCAAGCTCTACAGCATTCCAAATCATATTGCATCATCCTCTCTCATAATAACTTTATATTGTCTTTTTACATTTGCAACATTTGATCTGCTGATCGGCAACGTGGAATTATCAAACAGTAGCACTTTATCTGATTGAATTTGATGTATGTATTTGAAATTGACAATATAACTTTTATGTATTCGTATAAACCCTTTTTCGTGTAGCATTTTTCCGAGAGTATCCATAGTGTATGCTCGTGGGAACAAACGTTTTGCTATTTTCTTGTTTGAATATACCAGGAATAGGTCATGTCGTACAGAATAAAAATACTGAATTTGCATCAGATTAAAGCAGTATGTTTCACCGTTCTCAATTTTCAACTGTATTGTATTTTTTTTCTCTTTGATTTGCTGACAATATGCGTGGATTGCTTCTGAAGTATCATCTTCAAGGCAATCCTTTTGAATAAAGCGAAATGGTGCATAATGTATTGATTGGAATACAAGATTACTGTGACTGGACACAAAAATAATTGTAGTTTCCAATTTCAGTTTTCTTATATCTGCCGCTAAGTTAATTCCATTTATTTCCGGCATATCGATGTCTAAAAAAACGATATCAAAATAGTTCCTTTTCAATAAATGATAAAACTCTTCGCTTTTGTAAAAGCACTGTACAACAAATTCAATTCGGTTTTTTGCAAAAAGCTTTTCTACTATATGTGTGTAACTTTCAAGAAATGCTCTTTCGTCATCCACGATTGCTATTCGAATCATACAATATACTCCTCTTACTTCTTTTTCGCTTCATTTCCATCATACCACAAAAATTTTCAAAAAGCAAGAATTTATTTTGCTAAACAAAGAAACGGTATGCCTCAGAGGACATACCGTTTTCTTGTATAAGTAGGGAAGAGCCTATCATCAGAAATTTGATATTTGCCTGCAAAACGTGATGCAAAGCAACATATGCCTATTGGAATATTATCCGAACAAAAGTCATTTTTTCATTTTCAAGAACAGAACTATCTCTATTTTTTCAACCCTGCTCCACGCAGAGCACACTCGTACACAATGTCGAACAAGTCGTTTGTATCAATTTTACCGTTGTTGTCTGTGTCAGCTTCAATATTGGGAACATAGCCTTGATAGTATCTTCTTGAACTGTGATCTATAACCGCCTTACGAGCAATATGCAGCATGGTCCAGTAGATGTCACTGACCTCATATGGTTTTCCATTTCCGTCTGTATCGCCGAGTATGGGAGCATCGTCAAACACACCGTCACCGTCAAAGTCGTATACCAGTTCGCTGCATTCCTTTTCAGTATTGAATTGCAGAAGAACGTCTTTTGAGCGAACAAAGTTGATAAAATAACTGCCAAACCAGTCAAGAAATTCTTCATAATCGCCGTCAAACGCATCAATATCTTTCTGAGCGACATTTGGATGTGTTTGTACATATACTTCTCCGCTGCCAGCGATTGCCAATCCGGTATCCTGCTTTGAAACAGTTACCGTTTGATTTGGTGAGACATCAATACTAATGGAATTATTGGCAACTGGTGTGAAATTATAATTTCCTTCATCGTAAATCATCATGTATGATACTGTGATTTTTTTTGTGTCTGTGTTGGTATAGGTCACGCTGTCGCCGGAGAAATCCATTTTGCACTTTGTACCAACGTCATGTAGTTTAGAGTTATTTGGATTTGGGTATCCAGTCTGTTCTATCCTCAAGCGATATCCTTCGCCGTTAATGCCAAAGGCAAATTCATCTGCACGCTCATTCTTTTCCAGGTGGAAAGAAGAGCCTTTTCCAAAGAAAATAAAATCTCCGTAATTGACTTTGCCTAATTTCCAAAAATCGTACGTCTGTCCGTCCTTTGTGGTAGAACTTAGATCCATCTGATCTTTTCCGCCATTGTAAAATTCTAATTTCACAGTTTCTGAAATATCAGTATTGGTTTCTGTAGTACCACGGATCGGCGCTTTGTAAGTCAAAAGAGAATCATCATCTGTCGCATACAGCAAGACATCACCATTCTCCGAAGAGGCCTCATATGCTGGGATGCAAAACTGTTTGGTCTCCGAATTGATATAGATGCAGGCATCATCCTTAAAAGCCGATGTTTCTGTACCTTGCTTTACACAATTACTATCGTAGATGACAATGCAGGTATCATAACTGATGCCGTCGAATGTCCAGTTACCGGACAGTTCGTCCATGCCAACCACTGCGTGTGTACCGCCTTTTTCGGTGGAAATACCAGCCATAAAGTAAGTGCCTTTTTCCTTGCAGCGTGCTGCACAATCCAAAAACATATCGGTATGCTCTTCCTTGGAAAGCATCGAAGGTGCTACAATAATTGCGTGTTCCACTGCCTTGTATACTTGTATGGAGTTGTAATAAGAGATCAACGCATCCACATCGTCAGTTAGTGTCACATCATATAATGTTTCTGCACCCTCTTGTAAATCGCCCGGAGTCAGTTCGCCGTTATGAATCAATACCGAAATGGCAGACATACCATAACAAAGACCGCCTTTATAGGCTGTATTGTAGGCATCACTTACATATCCCGAACTTATCTCCGAATCTGTCATATTGGCTTTCAGTGGATTAAATACTCTTTCTGTAAAATCGTCTTTTTGTAAGGTACACCAATGATTTGTAAACGAAAAAGTATCTTTGTACATTCCCTTCTCGATCGCAGCTTTTTCTAGTTCGCTTTGTGTCGATGATGCATCCGCTTCGTAAAGCGGAACTTCTCCCTCTGTCACCGAATCATAAAGTGCATCTCCCAGCTCGTCCGTGTTGTCTTCCAGTGCCTCCTGTACCAGCTTATCCGTATTGTCCAGAACAGAGTATTCTTCTGCTCCGACTGCTGTCGGCTGATAGGTCAGTATGCACGCTGCGGCAGTGGACAGGGCTAAGAGTGTTGCGATTTGTTTTTTCATAAATATTTCCTCCTGTTATTTTGAATAGTGGGTGTGAACTGCTCGGTTTTTGTTTTACTTTAGTATAGCAAAATTGGGCGACGGAAATCAATACTTATGACGTAATCGGTATGTTTTACGACGTAATCGGTCAAAAAGCAAAAAAATCCGCCTTATTTTTTCGATAAGGCGGATCAAAAACCATTCTATTTTGTTTTACGATTCGTGGATTTTTAACATAACATCTGCAACAAACCAACCATTTTCCTCAGAGAAATTGCTCATCCCATCGTTTCTTTCAACAGCATCTTCTACACTTTGCAACCCAAATCCATGGATTTTTCGATTTTTCTTAGTGGTTCCTAGTTCCTTGTTGTTTTTTAATACTGACTCTGCAATTTGATTCTGAACAACAACCCGAAAATAGTTGCCGATGATTTCCATGGAAAGACGAATCTGCCGCTTTTCTTCTTTGGATGCAGCCTCCATTGCATTATCCAGTAAATTAGCTAATATTACACACAAATCAGTTTCATCTATTTTCGGCAATTCTTCCAGCACAAAATATTTTATGTCAATTTGATTTTCGTCACACACAAGTTTTTTCAAATCTAAAATAGCATTGACTGCAACAGAATTCGTCATCATATGATACGGCAGTTCTTTTTTCACCTGACCGGTTAATTTCTCAATATATTCCATAGCTGTATCTGTCTGTTGTAAACGAATATATTCCGAAATGCAAAGCAAGTGATTTTTCAAATCATGACGCAGTGTATTTACTTCTGTATTCCAACGAATGGAATCCTGAAGTTTTTGCTGTTCGTTTGCAATTTGTAATTTCAATAGTGCCTGATTGTTTTCTACACGATTTCTGGAGGAAGTAAGATAAAGCACAAAAAACAACAAAATGTTGATTGCAATCATACATATTACAATTGCAGAAACTTCCCAGCTTGCTACATCTGTGTCAATTACAATTTCTTCTAGAACAACACCAGCAAAAAAAGTAGTCAAAAGAACAATAGCCATAACAATACACTGAGAAACATGAAATATCACTTTTTTCTTTTCAAAAATATTGGTAAGTATGATTAATGTAAAAACCAATAAAGCTTTTGTAATAAATAAAAGTAAAATACGAACTGGATTTCGAAGAAGTAGCACATCTGCTGAAGTACTATGTATGAGCAAACTTGTGACTAACATTGTTGAAATGTTAATTGTAAACAAACAGGCAAATATGAGGAGTACAACAATTGTCTGAAGCCATATAGGCTTTTCTAACATTATCCAACAGAAAAGAAGATAAATAAAAATTGTGATAATGACATAAAGTCCTTCAAACACAAAAAATTGATCCAATATTAAAGAAGAGGTGCATTGCAAGCAACAAAAAACTACTGTTCCAATTATCTTTTTAGATCGTGCCATGGTTTTATAGGACAAGATCTTGACTAGAAAGAAGAAAATAATCAAACTCTCTGAAATAGTGGCTAACCATTCTGAAACGGTGTAGATCATATGATATTCCTCCTTGTTTTTTGTTGAAACATTTCCTTGACTGATTTGACTTTTCTTCGACTGATAAACAAAACCTTTTTATTGTCCAATACCAGAGTATCTTTTTCAATTGAAAAAATATGCTCAATATTTACAATACAGCTTACGCTAATTGGAATAAAGCCTTGAAATTCTTCTTTTTCCATATAGGAACGAAGGGAATCTCTTGTAATGATTGCATCCTTTGTGCTGACAGTATAGATTTTTGTTTGGTGATTTTCGCTTTCAATATACAAAATATCAGAAACTGGTAAATTATAATATTCTTTTTTTTGACGATGTGCTGCGAATATCATGACGTGACTATTCTTTTTTTGTATTTCTTGAACCACACAGGAAATTGCAAACGGAAGTTCTTCTTGTATCTTATCTTTACGAACAAAACCAAGTACCTTATATTGAAATGCTTTTTGCATCAAGTCATCTCGATTTGTGATGTAGACAATCGGCGTATTATTTCCAAGTTCACGCAGGGACTGAGAAATGTCAAAGCCGCTTTTTTTAGGCATATCCAGATCCAAAAAGAGAGCTTGATATTTCTTATCAAATATTGCATCACAGAATAAATCTGCATCTGTGTAGGTATCTATTTCAAAATATACATGATTTTCCTTTTCCCATTGTTGAAATACAGAAAGAATTCCTGAAATCGCTTCTGTCTGGTCATCCACGATGGCGATTCGAATCATACAATATACTCCTCTTACTTCTTTTTCGCTTCATTTCCATCATACCACAAAAATTTTCAAAAAGCAAGAATTTATTTTGCTAAACAAAAAGACGGTATGCCCACAAAGGACATACCGTTTTTTCATGTTCTCATTCTCATCTCTACATACTTTTCCACCGACTCAACTGGCACCTTATACCGGTTACCCTCTTTGAAACCTTTTAACTGTCCTGTTTGCAAAAGCTTATAAAACGTACTTCTGCCAATCTTCAGAATCTCCATAACTTCTTCCCGTGTGAGAATTTCCTTTGTTGTAAGCATATGCGACCTCCTATTTCCGTCAATGCTCGTTGACATATCGCTCAATTTCTGATGCAGGGATCAGCGTTTTTCTGACGCTTAATCTCTTACACTGCAATTCACCCTGTTCGATCAGTCTGTAAACTGTATGCACACTCAATCCCAGCATATTTGCCGCCTCGCTAACTTTCAACAAGTATTTTGTTTCTGTGTACTGTAGAGCTACCATAATTCTCACCTCCTGCTCTTTACTAATATGTTCGTATTTTTTTGGAGCATTTGGTGCTTTTTTATACGGCTTGCTTGGATACACAGTCTTTTTCATAGGATACTATGTGTAGTTTCAAGTTATATCGGATTTCCACAAGTTATCCCAGTTTTCCACGAAAAGAAAAATGACTGAATTGCTCGGAATTGAAAATCAAAATAATCCGATGCAATCCAGTCATTTGGCTACTCTATTTTTCATATCCTTCATAATAATACGACTGTTCGATTCCCTTGAAAATCACTTCTCTGTCATTGACCTTATCCGTCAGATTCGGTTGTATCAGAAACCGCAGTTCCAGGTCGTTTATCGTACTTCTTTCCATTGCCTGCAAATACTGTACCTTATCAATTTTTGCCCAGTCCGTTACTTTCCCCAGACGTTTTTTGAGGATCATGTCCAGCCAGATTCTCGTGCTTCTGCCATTGCCCTCCATAAAAGGGTGTGCCACATTCATTTCCACATACTTTGCGATGATTTCCTCAAATGTGTTTTCAGGCATCTTCTCTACTGCCGAAAGAACTGCATCTAAGTACAAGCTGTTTGCAAAGCGGAAATTGCCCTTTGCAATATTTAAAGTTCTGATTTTTCCGGCAAAGTCGTACAACCCGTCAAAAAGTGCCTTGTGGATTGCCTGCAAACCTTTTACTGTACCAACTTCTATTCTATCGATCTCACCGCTTGAAAACAATCTTTTGGCATTTTCTAAGCTCTTTTCATCGATTTCCTTCGTCGTCATATCTTGTATCTCACTCCTAACGTGCAAGCTTTTGTATAGATTTATTATACCACATTTCTCTCATTTGCACAACAGCATTTTCAGAAAACTGGAATACTACAACAAAAATTAGACTTCCCACAACCCACTCCACACCCGCACTGAGAACAAGCCATTTCGCCACAATGCAGCCAAAACCCAAACAGGCTCAATCACACTGCCCTAACATCAGAAACGCCTTGACACCCATTTCCTTTCTCAGAGCCATATTGTGTTATCCAGGATCTATCCCCTGTGACTCGTTTGATATAGTCCAGAAAAGCATACAACTCTGATCTGTTCCCTGAAAACATTGTCCCGTCCATATAGCTAACCGAATTCATAACAAAATGAGCGTGATATACCGACGAACAACCGCCATATCTCTTTGAGCAGAGTTTTCGGTGTATTGCGTAAACGATCTGATACTTGTCCGAAAAATAAGAGGCAATGCTCCGGCTCATAGATTCCGCCCGCTCATAATTATCACCCCAAGTCGATCTTGCATCATACACGACAATAAAATGAAATGCCGGATTACCGCTTGTCTTACCGAAATATTTCTTTACCAATAAAAACTGCTCGTAAGCATTGTATATATCGACGTTCGGGCTATAGCGTTTATCATAGTCCGTATGTATGCCCATCGTATAATTCAGAACGTTATATAAGTAGTGCAGTTCATCACTCGTGTTTCTGATTACTTTAAAGATTCCCATAAGTCTAATCCTCCCTCTACAAATAAGCCCATCTTTTTCTCTAGGTTTGCATACTTTTCTTGCGGCGATACAGAAGTAAATAAACCATCCAGATCATGTGCTTTCTGCCGCAGTTCCTCTTTTCGAATATATTCCGTGCTGTCAATACTGCCCGCAATTTCCAGCACCATATTCACAAGTTCCTGCATCCGAACTACCATTTGTGGTGTAATGCTATTATTCCCATGTACGGCACAGTCTACCATGTAACTGCTAAATGTTAGGTTCTTCTCTTTCGCTTTCTCTTCAATTTGTTGTACTTGTGACGGGGAGAGCTTAATGCTCTTCGTAATGGACTTCTTCTCTCTTTCACTTCTCATAATAATTCCTCCTTCTGGTTATATATAATACAATCATGTAATAGTGACATATACTGATATACTGTATACTCTATTATGTTATATATCATAACAATATATATGTATACTACTATATATCTACTATGATTGATCACTAGACTGAATACTATTGATTGATAATGATTACTATTTTACAAATTCTGCAAGACAGAGGTAATGGTAATACCTCTGTCTCCCTGCATCTGATTTGGCTACATTTGTATCGATATGACTGCATAACAGCTGATTTATTTTGATTCAGCTTTACTTTTATGTTCGCTCTTTTGTAAAAAAGTAATACTTTCTTTCGTGAATTATATATTATTATGGTGAATCTGTGCCAGGTACTGATGATACGATCATGTCGACCGCATAGAAAAAC
>NZ_QSTT01000023.1:0-25430 GCF_003438725.1 Ruminococcus sp. OM06-36AC | reverse complement strand
TGTAACCGCCAACCAGACCCAAACGTTGATTCGGCACTAAAAAAGCGATAAAATAGTTCCAAAGGGATTTACCCCGAAAGGAGCTGAGAATATGCCAACGATCAGAGAAGTAAAAACCGAGCTTCGTCACAGGGAGTGGGCAGAGCAGATACAGGAATGCCAAAGCAGCGGTATGACCGTAACAGCGTGGTGCAAGGAAAAGGGGATCAGTCAGCACACATACTACTCACGCCTGAATGTGGTGAGAAAAGAACTGCTGAAACGAGCGGAATTGCCTTTGCAGCAGATCGTACCGCTGAGTGTTTTTCAAAGCGTCACCTGCACGACAGCTGCGGTGCAGACACAATGTGTTGCGGACAGCGCTGAACCTGGGAAACCTGAACCGGCTGTCCCACAAAAGATGATCGTCCGTAAAGACGGGATCGAGGTCGAAATGCCAGCAGATATATCCGAGAGGCTTCTGCTCACGCTGCTGAGAGGTCTGAAAGAATGCTGAAAGACCTGACTGCTGACAATATCTACATCGTCTGCGGACATACGGATATGCGGAAGTCCATTGACGGACTTGCGGCACTTGTACAGCAGCAGTTTCAGCTTGACCTGTTCGCAAGCAGCGCATTTCTGTTCTGCGGCAGGCACAGAGATCGTATGAAGGTGCTTCTGTGGGAGGATGACGGTTTTTTACTGTTGTATAAACGTCTTGAAGACGGGAAATTCTCCTGGCCGTGCAATGAACAGGAGGTCAGGAATATTACCCGTGAACAATTCATCTGGCTCACGCAGGGACTGTCGATCGACCAACCAAAGGCAATCAAAAAAGTAGCCGGCGGTGTGGATATATGCTGACTTTTCCACGATGAAAATATACAGTAATGTGGACAATATTTCTATGCTTCAATGGCACTCTTTTTCTTGAAAGATCGGACAGATTATGGTATAATCAGAGTGTCATGAAACGTCCGGAAATTCAGGGAAGGGAGTGCTTTTGCTATGACATACGAAGAACTGAAAGCAGCATATGAAGCCGCTGTGCAGAAGTGCTCTGAGCTTGAAAAAGAAAATGATGAGCTGAAAAAATCGAACGAAGATCAGGCTCTTCACATCGAGCATCTGGAAGAGCAGATACTCAAACGGAACAAGATGCTCTTCGGACAGAAAAGCGAGAAATCGAAATTCATCTGCAACGGACAAATGAATCTGGATGGTAATGTGTTCAACGAAGCGGAAGAATTGTCAAATCTTTCTGCCGCTGAGCCTACCGAGGATTCCATCACAAAAAAATCGAAGAAAACCGGAAAGCATCGGGGAAGAAATGAACTGCGTGGTGATCTTGAAACGAAAGAGATCGTGCATACACTTCCCGAAGATCAGAGAAAATGTGCTGTTTGCGGCAGTAAGCTCGTGCCGTTTTCAAAAGAATACATCACCACACGGCTCTGCATTATCCCTGCGAAGATCTTTAAGATCACATACTTTCGTGAGGTCTACAAATGTGAACACTGCGATAAGCACGGAGATAAGGCGAATATTGTGAAGGCTCCGAATCTGACGCCTGTGCCTGTCATTCCGAGAGGTCTGCCGGAAGCAGAAATGATCGCATATATCGCTGAGGCGAAATATCTGCTTGGTGAACCGCTTTACCGTATGGAACAGCACTTCAAGATGCAGGGCATCTACCTAAACCGCACATCACTTGCAAACTGGATCATCAAAAGTTCAGAATGGCTTATACCTGTTGTGAAGCACTTCTGGAAGTATGCTTACCTCGAACCCGTCCTGAACGCTGATGAGACTACGCTGCGTGTCCTGAAAATACATGGAAGCTGGGACAGATATGGGTGGTCTGCACAGGAGCGTCAGCAAAGCTTCTGATCGCGATCTATACCTATCGGGACAGCCGTTCAAAGGTGACTGCGGAGGAACTTCTCGGCAGTTATGACGGTATCGTGCAGACCGATGGGCTGGGGTCTTATGGTTCGGGAGAATATCTGCACGCAGGCTGCTGGTCGCACGCTCGCCGCAAGTTTGTGGACAGCATACCTGAAAATGATAAAAACAGCAAAGCGGCAAAAGCTGTCGAGATCATCGACAGAGTATTTGCCTTGGAGCGTGAAGCAAGAAAAGCAAACGTCCCGCCGGAAAAGATATTGGAGATGCGGCAGAAAGAGGTAAGACCAATCATTGAGGAGTTCTACAGCTTCATCGGAACACTCAGACCGAGCAAAGGTTCACACCTTGGCGCGGCGGTCACCTATGCCCTGAATCAGAAAGACAAGCTCCTTTTGTTTTTAGATCATCCCGAAGTGGAAATGACAAATAATCTTGCAGAACACACCGTTAAGCCTTTTGTGATCGACCGTAAGAATTTTCTCTTTTCTGCGACGGATAAGGGTGCAGATGCGAGTGCTCTCTTCATGAGCGTGATCGAAACAGCCAAGCGAAACGGACTGAATGTGTTTGGTTATCTCTCCTATCTGATGCTTGTTCTCCCTTCATGGGGCAAAACACCTTCAGAAGAACAGCTTGACAGCATTATGCCGTGGAGTGCTACTCTGCCTGAAACCTGCCACAGAACATATCATCAGATCGTTGAAAACATGGCTGAGGTTAAGTGACAGCTTCTCATCCACAGTATTTCATAGTAACTGACAGTATTTCACCGCACAGTAATTCACAGTAACTCACTGCAATTCATTGTGATGAACCGAATACGGGATTTGAGCCGAGGTTGATCTCGGCTCATTTTTTTGCCCGCTGGTCCGGTTGGCGGTTACCTGAATTCATAGTAATCAAGCCCAAAGGATCATAATGCTACCGATTCTTTGGGCTGATTTATTTCATTTATTAGTATACCACTTTTCTACGATCTTGTCAAACTGTTACTCCACCGTCACCGATTTCGCCAAATTCCTGGGCTTATCCACATCATACCCCTTACCGACACTCACATAGTAGCTAATGAGCTGGAGCGGAATCACACTCAAGCTTCCTGCAAACAGCGGCTCAATCTGCGGCACATAGCACACAAACTCCGCCGTATCTTCAAGGAAATAATTTCCTGCAGTTGTAACAGCCATGACCCTTGCACCCCGGCTCTTGACCTCGACCATATTGCTGATTGTTTTCTCTACCAGCTTCTCTTGTGTCACCACAGAGAGCACAACCGTCCCATCCTCGATCAGGCTGATCGGGCCGTGTTTCAGCTCGCCTGCCGCATATGCCTCGGAGTGAATATAGCTGATCTCCTTGAGCTTCAGACTGCCCTCCATGCCGATCGCATAGTCGATACCACGACCGATGAAAAATGCATCGGAGATATTGATAAGCTTATTGGAATACCACTGGAGGCGTTCCTTGTCTTCAAGGATCTTCTCGACCTTTTCAGGAATCGTGTTGATCTCTACAAGAAGCTCGTTATAGCGTGCATCTTCAATCTCGCTTCTCGCCTTCGCAAACTGGAGAGCCAATAAGTACCCTGCAACAAGCTGACAGCTATACGCCTTTGTGGTCGCAACGGAGATCTCCGGACCTGCCAGCGTGTAGAACACATTGTCCGCTTCTCTCGCAATAGACGAGCCTACCACATTGACGATGCCGAGCGTCTTGACGCCTTTGTCCTTTGCCATGCGCAGTGCCGCAAGCGTGTCCGCAGTTTCACCGGACTGGCTGATCACAATGACCATGCTGTTCTTTTTCAGCGTCATATCACGATAGCGGAACTCCGATGCAAGCTCCACACGAACCGATAGACTGGTCAGGCTCTCAATCACATACTGCAAGTCCATACCAACATGATATGCCGAGCCGCAGGCGATGATATACACCTGGTCGAGTGTCTTCATCTCCTCATCCGTAAGGTTAACGGTATCGAAGTGAACAACGCCGTCCTTCACCACAGAATTGATGGTGTCACGAATCACCTTCGGCTGCTCGTGAATCTCCTTGAGCATGAAGTGCTCGTAGCCACCCTTTTCGGCAGATTCTGCATCCCACTTGATTTCCGTAAGCGGCTTTTCTATGACCTCGGAATCAATGTTATAGAATGTAACATTACCCTTTTCGAGTTTGGCAATCTCCATGTTGCCGATGTAGTAAACATTGCGGGTATATTTGAGAATGGCAGGAACGTCTGAAGCAACATAAGACTCACCATCTGCGATACCGATGATCATCGGGCTGTCTTTTCGGGCACAGTAGATCTCGCCAGGGAAGTCCTTGAACATGACACAGAGTGCATACGAGCCACGAATGCGAACCATTGCACGGGCAATCGCCTCGATCGGCTGCTGGGAATACTTCTTGTAATAATAGTCAATGAGCTTGACAGCGACTTCTGTGTCGGTTTGAGATTTGAACGTGTAGCCCTTCTTGATGAGCTTTTCACGCTGTTCCTGATAATTCTCGATGATACCGTTATGTACTGCAATCACGTTGCCGTCATCAGAAGAATGCGGATGTGCATTGATTGCAGACGGCTCACCGTGCGTCGCCCAGCGTGTATGACCGATGCCGCAGGTGCCCTTAACCGCCTTGCCATGATTGGTCATTTCGGCAAGGACTTTGAGCTTGCCTTTTTCCTTGATGACCTCTGCTTCCTTTTCGCCATCGCGAACAGCAATACCGGCAGAGTCATAGCCTCTGTATTCAAGTTTTGCAAGTCCGTCCAGAAGGATTGGGGCTGCTGGTTTTGTTCCTGTGAATCCTACAATTCCACACATGAAATAATCCTCCAGATTTTAACAATAGAATAGCTTTATCTATCAATCCGTTCAATCAGAGATTGATTATTATCAAACATATTATATCTACTAAATAATCTTAAAAAGAAATATCGTAGAAGATCTTTGGCTTTTGTCCGTAAATTCGTAATAATTTAGACAAAATTGTCTGAGTTGCCTTATAGTATTTCTGTGCAGAGTTTTCCTGATAATACGGATTAATAGGGAATGCATTGCCTTTAATTGTGAGAACATGAGCCATCGCATCTTCTATTTTTTTAGCATCACATTCCACATCAATAATGCTGTTTCCTCTCACTCTGCCATCCTGTCTTTTGCCAATATTGATTGTGTACACTCCAAGACTGGGAGCTTCAATAATTCCTGACGAGGAATTACCAATTAAACAAACTGAATGCTTCACAAGATAATGATAGGCATCGGTATGCAGGTTTTCATAATAATCTGCATTATCATGCTCCTCAACATACTTTTTAATTTTATCCCGGATAATGTTAGAATTTGTATCCGCATTTGAACCAATAAACACATATTTGTACGTAGATTTACGGCATATTGCTGAAAGAAGCTCTGTAACTTGTTCTGCTTCCGAACTGGTCGTTAATGTTTCAGGATGAAACAGCACAACAAAATATTGCTTTTCCGGTAAGTCTATTATTTCCTGTGGAACATTCTTTTCATCAATATAGAGACAATTTTCTGCACCCAGTGCGCCCAGATTAAACACGCGCTCCGGATCCTCTCCAAGTTGAATGACACGCCGTCTGTATTCTTCAGTTGAGGTGAAATGAAACAGACTCATCTTCGTAATTGCATGGCGGATGAACTCATCATAGTTTGCAAAGGTTGCCTCCCCTCCATGCACATGAAGAATTGGAATTTTCTGCATAGATGCCGCTATTGCAACCGGGAGCATTTCAAAACGATCTCCCAAGATAATCAACAAATCATAACTTACCTTTGAAAAATAGTCCGCAAAACAATCTAAAGCAATCGACATAGAATGTAGTATGGTGCAATTTGAAGAGGAATCAAGATCAATCGGAATCTCAACAGCCACATCAAAACCATCCTGATAGATCAAGTCTACCTGATGACCATAGGTGTTGTCAAGCAAAGCTCCTGTCGCAAGGATTTTGAGATCGAAAGTCTCATCCTCATGCATCAGTTTCAGATAATTTCGCATGATACCGTAATCGGCACGTGAGCCTGTTACAAATGCTACTTTATGCATAACCATCAACTTCTTTCCTTCATCAGAATCTTAGCTAATTCATAGTCAATCCTATCATCAATATCTACAGAGTCAATCCGATTCATCTTATATGCAAGCGAATGAGCACCAAAGAAATGCTTCTGCTTGAGATAGGCAGAAGGCTTTGCGATAAATATCGCACCATTTGGACTATAATCCATATAACCCTGTCGTCTGTAATTAGAAAAATCAGTATCAAAAAATTTCAGACTTCCATCCTCTGCAATGGGTTTCACTAGAACTGAGGCATGTTCTGCCTCCTTCACAGATACCAGAAAATCAAAATCCAAATAATGCTGCTCAAATTGTTCCAATGCTTCTCTCACATGCTTGGCTGTTCGCATCGGAGATGTCGGTTGTAGCAATACAAAATAGTCAATAGGATCTGAAATGCGGCTTAAAACATCCTCGATCACCATAAATGTCGTGGCAGTGTCATTTGATAATGAGTCGCTGCGTTCCATAAATTCTGCTCCGTACTGAACAGCAATTTCTCCATATCTCTTGGAGTCAGTAGAAACTATAATACGATCAAAGCATCCGCTTTGAACAGCAGCCTCAATCGAATAAGCTAACAGTGGTTTTCCACACAAATCAATGATGTTCTTGTCTTTTAGTCCCTTTGATCCAGAACGCGCCGGGATGATTGCAATTTTTTTCATAAATCTAATTTCCTCATTTTCACTTCGATTTCAGCTTGCAATATTTGATAACCTGTATTTGTTAAATGAAGACCATCCGTAGTGTATTGTTGCCTCAGATTTCCGTTTTCATCATCCATAAATGATGTATCTATCCAGACCACTGAGTCTGCAAGCCGCTTCTGTAATGCTGCATTCAACACATCAATCCGTGTATTGCTTCTATCGATTCGCCCATTTACATGCATACATGCAAGAAAAAGAATGGGGGCTGATTCATTTCTTAAGCGAATATAACGGATTGAAGCTTGAATACTATCTATAATTTCAGCTATCGTGTCGTCCCATACAATATCGTTCGTTCCATGCATGACAAGAAACGCATCATCCTCACATCTAAGCAGTTCGGTTTGAAGAATTTTCTCATCATACTCATAGCTAGATATTCCGGATACTCCGCAATTTCTAACATGATAGCCGCCGATTTCATCAATACTCCATTGGTCAAGCTGAGAATGTCCAATGAAACAGATTTGTTTTTGGTCATTCGATGCCGTGAAAACAGCGTTTTTATTGGAGATGATTTGGTCAATCATCCTTAAGACACGAGGTCGGTTTTCTGATTTCTTTTTCAGAATATCATAAAGAACGGGATCCTGTTTTGCATGTTCATCGCTTACCGAAAACGGATAAAAAGCATAATATTGCTGTCGCATATTTTATGCATCCTGCCACGCAAATCCGGTACGCTCAATCAGTTCATCCGCTTCAAAATCCCGCTCTGCTGTCATGCCGAGAACATGATACCATTCCATAGGACTAATGCCGTTTCCTGGTCGTTTACATGTCAAGTTTTCTTCTGAAAACACTTCACCTTTTTTGATGGAGCATTTGGCAATGATAGATTTTCTTGCCACAATTTTATTTTTACGTTCGGATTCTGATACTATCTTCGTACTACTACCAAGCATAGCTTCTGCCCTGCGAACATTGTCTACAATCTCCTTCAGTTCTGCCGGTGTTGCAGATGCCTTATGATCCGGACCAGGGAAATTCTTATCCAGAGTAAAATGCTTCTCTATCATCACAATATCCAATGCAGTAGCGATAACTGCCGCTACGCTGCCTACAGAATGATCAGAAAAACCAATGCTGTACTCCGGAAAATGTTTATGAAGATCGCTGATTGCAAGTACATTTACATCACAATCCGGTGTTGGATATTCTGTATTGCAATGCAGAATAGTTATTTCTTCTTTTTTAGCCCCTGCTTCAAGAAGAACCCCCAGGCAAGCCTGAACCTCTTCAATCAGCGCCATGCCAGTTGAAAGAATTATCCTTTTATTTTCACATCGGATCTGTGATATTTTTTCAAGATAAGGACGATTTGTTATCTCTCCGGAGGGAATCTTCCAAACATGCTGTCCGGACTCAGCCAGGAATGCAATAGAATCCAGATCAAAGGGTGTAGAAAATACATCCAAGCCCAAGGACAACGCATAATCACGAAGTTCAAGATAATCTTGCTGCGATAATTCGAGTTTCCGAGTCATTTCTAACTGAGAATCGGATGTTCCGGTTGTGACCTTCTGATACTCTGCTTTCGGAGCATATTTGGAGATCAGTGCATCAGCCTTAAAAGTTTGGAATTTCACGCCGTCTACACCACACTTCTTGGCTTCCAGCACCATTCGACGTGCAAGCTCTTTGTCCCCATTGTGGTTACAGCCTATTTCAGCGATAATATATATTTTTTTCATGATTATACTCCTCATCTCATCCAAGCATAGTATTCTTACTTATCACTCTGGCAGGAACACCTGCGGCTGTTACACCGCTGTCAATATTTTTCGTAACAACTGCACCTGCCCCAATCGTAGACCATTCTCCAATCTGAAGCTGTCCAATTGTCACGGAACAACTTCCGACAAAGGTACCTTCTCCAACTTTCACATCACCGTTGATTACAGCATTGGTGCTGATATTTACATGAGAAAAAACCTCGCAGCCATGTTCAACAAGTGCTCTGGTGTTGATGATACAATCATTATGAACAGTTGCTCCGGCATTAACAACGGAAAATTTACCAAAGAAACATCCGGTTCCAATTTTAGCCTGCGGCGATATTATAGCAGACTTGTCAACAACATTGATTAAGCGTAGTTTTCTTTCCTTTAATCTGTCATACCAGACTTTTCGTCTCATATTATTGCCGATCGCTATGAAATAGAAATATTTCTCTCGTTCTTCAATTTCATCCAAACTTCTGGCAACAATCGGATAACCTAAATGCTCAGATTTTTCAATGTTTTCATCAAGAAAGCCTGTGATTCTATAATTATAATAATCAATGGAATCCAAAACAGACTTTGCATAACCACCTGCACCGATAATAATAAGCCGTTCCATGTTAACCCCCTTCTATTTAGATGCCTTTCTCTTGAACAATTTTATTAGCTGATCCTTAAAGTGAATTATCGCAAAAATCAGCATACAAGTATATATGAATATAATAATGTAGCGTATAATGGTATGTGAATAAAGAGCATTTATTCCAACCGTAATAACTACTGCCAAGCCAACCGCGCTAAGAATAAACTTGTTCGGATATGTTTTACTATAACCCAAATATCGAACCAAGAGCATGTGTATGCCAAGCAACCATATAAAGCTGAAAAGTGTTGTATAAGCAGCAGAAATATACCCGAACTTTGGAATCAATAAATAGTTCAAAACATAATTAATGATTGCAGCAGATGCACTCGCTATCGCCATACCTACTGTTTTCTTTTTGAATTGCTCCACATTCACATACATAGTGTAGACGAACTGACACACACATCCCAGCATAACCGGAGGCATAACATATTTTGCCTCCATGTAGGGCTTACCGCCCATAATCATCATAATATCTGGTGAAATCAGCATAATTCCTAAAGCAAAATAAAGGAATATCAACACATATTTTTTTGAAAACGCTCTAATTTCATTAAAAGCATCTTCATGAAGTTTTTCACCTAACCATGGAGCAAATGCTGTGTTTAATGAAGTCACAAGAATCGTAACAACAGAACTACACTGATAAGCAATTGTGTATAGGGCATTTTCTTCTTCACCTCGAATATCAGTGATCATCATCTTATCAAGAGAATTTAAAAATGTCATTGATAAAAGGTGAGGAATAAACGGCAAGCAAATTGGGATTGCATACTTGATATAATCAAATTTGAACTTATGTCCAGCCTTCAACAACATGATTGCAAGCACAATTCCAATAAAAATTGTCGGAAGTGCGCTTCCCCATATTCTACCCGCCAATTTATCCTGCATTGTAACAACCATCAACACTGTTACAAACGCTGTTCCTACTGCAATTAGACAACTTATCAATACAGATTTCTTGTATCCAAAACGGTATCGCTCCTTAGCCTGAAATAAATTGACAACAGGTAGAAATAACAAGTATAAACACATACAATTTATATACGTGATGTCAATATGCATCTTTTCGGTAGCAAATTCTGAAAATAAATTAAACAACATGAACCATATTGCAGCCGAAACTCCACTAAATAACATCATTGTGCTTACATACGAATCAAATTCTTGCTCATATTCATATTTTGCACTGATAAATGTGCTTTCAAGTGTAAAGGTGATAAGAATGGTCATAACAGCAAGCCAAGAGGTGTAGTTTCCATATGCACCCATCTCATTTTTTGTGAGCAACCGTGTGAAAATAGGAGTTGTGATGATTCCAATACTTTTTGTAAGGAAATTCGCTGCTGTGTACCATATTCCTGATTTTAAAGCTTTGCGATTATTACCCATTTATGGTTCAACTCCTAAAAGCGAAATTAAGCTACTCATATTATTACTCATTTTGTCGTCTTTATTTCCTACAAGAACATTGCAAAGATATGCAATGGTAAAGATATAGTATAAGCTATACACATCAAATCCCATTCTTAAAATATATAATGCTATAAACAAACCAAGCATAGAGCTTATTTTTTTTCCTTTGGAAAAGACAAGTTGTTTTTCCATATAAAGAATAGAAGCACAAAAAGCCAAAAACGGAATAAGACCATACTTCGCCAATCGATCTAAAAACTGACTATGGGCACTGTACTGGATAGTGCCACTGAAATTTCTGTATACAATATCCATTCCTGAACCAAATAAAATGTTCTGATTATAGTATTTAATCGCTTGTTTCCAAAGTGTAGTTCGACCACTGAACGTCGTATCTCTCCCTATCCACTCCAAGACATCAAGAATGAACTGAAAACTACTACCTAGATATATAATAACAACTATTATTATTACTATTGAAAAAGGAATAATGGGTGAAATAACAATTTTCCCCCTAAGAATTCTGTAATTCACGAAAATGCACGTCAAACCTAACACACAAACAATTGTTGACCCAGAACCCATCATCACTCCCGTCAAGAAGAAAACCGCAAGATATATTATACTTCGGCTTGGAAGTTCTTTTCCCTCATATATTGATTTTCCCCATAGTGACATCAAGAAGACTATATAAACATTTATAGAAGCATTTTTGCTTCCCAAAAAATATATCGCATTATGTATATCATGTGCGTGATTGAAACCGTTTGGAAACAGAATAACCGATATAGCACCGATCCAACTCAATGCCCCAAACAAGTATATTATTGCATTCAGAAAAAAATTTTTTCTACGGTATATCAACAATTCAAAGAGACACAAAACTCCTACATCATATAGATAAGATAACATGACAGTGATTCTTGCTGAATTTATAAGACCAGAAAGAGCAACCAACAGCACATTGAGTAATAGTAACGTAAAGACCCATTTATTGGTTCTTTTCTTTATTCGATTAATATTTAACAAAAATATAAAAATTGTAAATATTGAAATCAGCATCCTTAATGCGGTAAAGAACTTTCCCAGTAAAGTAAAAAAAGTTGTATTTATGCCATACAATATAAAGCTATCAATACATCCTGGCTGAAAGAACGGAATTAAGCATATTATTCCCAAATAATCCATCAAATCAATACGCTTCCCTACCCGGAAACTAATTGGCAACTTAATCATATTATCTTATCCTCAATTCCAACAACAATTTTTCAAATTCTTCTATCGTCCTCGGGCAATAGATTTTACTTTTATCTGAGTAGATTCGGATAAGCCTGTTAATAACATCATCAATATTTTTACTCCTTGCCTCATCTTCCGGAGGATATATCATATTTGTGAAAATCAGTATTGGTTCTTTTCCGTATAAGATTTTAGGAGTAAACTGGGCTGTTGAATATCTACCGATAAGAATTGATTTTTCACTAAGTTGATTTACACAAGATAGTTCCCACGAAATGCCTCGCATATCCATATTTAAGTTTTCATAAAGCGATACATCTTGTCTTGGATGAGGTCGAACCAATACATTCTCTTTTAGTGTATTTTCAAGAACCTGCACAATGGATTTCTCACATTCTAAAGTTTTTATCATTCTCGTCTTATTATAATCATCGCCCGGTTGTCCAAGGTAAATGAAAGTATATTCACAATATATAGATGCATCTTCTTGTGGGAATATCTGACGAATCAGCATTTCCATTTCAGGATTCTCATAAATCCCCGCTACCTTTTCTACTTTATTCTGGTAGATTCCTTCATAAAAATCAGGACAGAACAATAGTACTTTCTCAGGATATATTTTATCTGCTCCACGACCTGTCAATTTTGAAAAAAAACGATCAATATTAGATGTCAGGGTTGAATTATTACTTCTTAAATATGTTCCTAAACCATCCTCATATAAGTAAATATGAGCACACGGAAAAGAATAAATAAACCACTGAGCCATTGCACCAAAATGAGATACTAATACAGCATCATAATAATCTGTTCGTTTGAGCTCCGGTTCAACCATACTTTTTTTTAATATCCAACGTGGTTGCAAATAGCTTCTAACTTTATATAGATACTTATTAATTTGATTTTGATGCTGAATAACTCTTCTGAGGTAATAAATGTTTAGAAGTACTTGATCGTTAACCATTCGCTCGACAATCTCTAAATTCTGTGGAACATTATCGATATCCACATATAAATCAACACTATCAATTGAACTACAATTACCATATACGAAGCAGCTTGCTACAAAAAGTTGATATGGGGTGTTACAAAATATAGCATACTTCAATTAGACACCCCCACATCTATCGTTGCCCATAATAAGCATTCGGACCATGTTTTCTCATATAATGCTTATCCAAAATATACTGCTGCATCCTCGCTGATGGATTAATCAGCAACGTCTTCAAATCCATCTCAGCAACCTTTTCCATAACCACTGCATGGTATACAGAAGCTGTTGCATCCTTTCCCCAAGCGAACGGACCATGATTCTTCACAACAATTCCCGGAACAGCAAGTGGCTTGATTTCTCGCTGATTGATTGTTTCTACAATAACCTTCCCGGTATTCAGCTCATAATCTTCATCGACTTCTTCTTTTGTAAGCTCTCGAGTACAGGGAATTGCCCCATAGAAATAATCTGCATGAGTTGTTCCAAGTGCAGGAATATCAACCCCAGCTTGCGCATAAGCTACTGCATTCACAGAGTGCGTATGCGTTATTCCGCCAATCTCAGGGAACTCTCTATAAATCTCCAGATGTGTTTTGGTATCAGAGGAGGGTTTCCACTTGCCTTCTACCGTCTGGCCAGTTTGCAAATCTACAACAACCATATCTTCCGGATGCATACCATCGTAATCCACACCAGAAGGCTTTATGATAACAAGGCCCTTTTCTCTGTCAATTCCGCTGACATTGCCCCATGTATAGATAACAACACCTCTGGCAACAAGCTCCAGATTTGCTGCACAAACTTCTTCTTTAAGTTTTTCGAGCATAGTATCCTCTCCGTTAATCAAGCTCTCTCATGATATCGAGGGTATGACGAATACCCTCTTCAACTGTAAACTGCCCCTGCCAACCAAGTGCTTCTAGTTTTTTACTGTTGAGTACTTGCTTGGCGATCGGAGTCATTTCTGCTTTAGCAATCTCATCAGGGTCAGCAAAGATAACTCTTGTCCCTGTCTGAGCGGCAACTTCCTTTGCAAATCCTGCAATTGTGGTTCTCGACTGAGAATTGGCAATATTATATGCATTCCCGCTCTCGCCACTTGTCAGCACCGATAATATTGCAGAAGCAGAATCAGCAAGATACGTATAGGAGCGCATCTGATTCCCGGCACTGTTCAGTACAATATTCTCTCCTGCAAGCCCCTTATTTACAAACTGTGCATTTGCACGGTTATCCACTTTTGTGACAGTCGGTCCGTAAGTATGGCTCGGGCGAACTATAACCGTATCAAGTTCGTACTGCTTAGTGTATGATACACAAAGGGTCTCTGCCGCTCTCTTTCCGTTGGGATAGCATGAACGTGCAGAAGTAGGATCTACATAACCTGCATAGGTCTCATCAAAGGATTCAAGGCTGAGGTTACCCTGTCCGTAAACCTCACCCGATGAGATATAAAGCATACGCTTTGCTCCGTGAACCTTGCCATAATCAAGAAGCTGCTTTGTACCAAGTATATTACTCATCACAGTTCCTACAGGATCACTGTTAAATGCCGCCGGAAACGCAGGACTTGCTGCGTGAATTATATAGTCTACATCGAAGCTAAAACCTGGTAATTCATTTACATTATGTTCAACTAGATGAAGCTTATCCGTTTCGATTCCTGCATATCTTATAGCCAATCTCTCGGCACTCAGATCCATTGCATATACTGTAATGTTCGCATTCATATTAGAATTTGCCCAAAGCAGCATATCAGCGATAAAAGAACCAATCAGACCTGAACCACCTGCAATTAGTACTGATGAACCAAACAGCTTCTCAATCCCTATGCTCGCTGTCACAGCAATCTCTATATCCTTTTTATAGCTTTTACTTTTATAGAAATTCATATATCTTAATCCTTTAACCAATCAGAACGTTTCGCTTTCAACAGTGCTTTGAAAATATCAATATCCTCAACAGTTGTCAGTTTGATATTCTTCTCAGAGCCTGCTGAAAAATAAACCTGCTCACCCATCTCAATCATAAGCGTACAGGAAGCAACGGAATTTGTAATTCCTGCTTCAAGTGCTCTTCTGTGGAGATCACAAATCTTTCCGATTGTGAATCCTTGCGGAGTCTGTGTTCTTTTCAAATTATCTCTCGGATAGCTGCCGGTGGACACCTTGCCGTCCTCTGTTTGCATCATAGCTTCTGCGCATGGAATGACTGTAATTGCATTTCCATATTTCTTGGTCTTGCTGATACAATCAGAGATAATTTCAGCAGAAACCATCGGGCGAATGGCATCATGAATCAAAACAATATCGTCCTTATCAAAATGCTTTTCAAGTTCATATACACCGTTACGGATAGAATCCTGTCCATTTTTGCCGCCTGGAACGACATACTTGAGTTTCGTAATGTTGAACTGCTTTGCATAAGCCCAAAGCACCTGCTCCCACCCCTCAATGCAGACAACTGCGATTGCATCAATTTCCGGATGATTCTGAAACGCCTCAAGGGTGTACACAATAACCGGTCGCTCATGTACTGTAATGAACTGTTTAGGAATGTCTTGATGCATTCTGTTGCCGGAACCGCCGGCGATTAAAAGTCCGATATTAGCCATAGTTTTATCTCCTTATTCATTCCTCATTGTCATAATTCAAATTCAATATAAGTGTGTCTTTCTTTAGCAGCATCTTGAGGAATTGTCATGTAATCTGCACCATATCTTTTCGTAAGATAATAATCTGAGTTACAAGGAATATTCGCCTTTATATCTTCAAAATCTGTCTTTATGGTTTTTTCCAGATATTCTCGCTTAAATATCTCTCCAAAATAGTGAGCCCCACCACTTGGACAAACGACGTATTCTGAATGATCGTTCTTCACAGACGAAAAGCATTTGTCACTCAAAAACATCCATTTTTCCATTTTGCGAAACTGAAATATTTTGCTTAGTCTGCACCTAAGTTTCACTGCCTTAATTAATTCAGGGCTGCTTGCCCCACACTTCAACAAATTTTTCTTACATGCCTCTGTACGAACAAAACTGTCAATTGCAAGATACGCTGTTGAACGCAGCCCATGCAGCATTCGCAATACTGCGTTATCAGGTGCATTTTCAAGAATAAAAATATCAATAAACAATCCTTGTGTTCCCTCTGCTGATTGAACAGGCTTTATCTTGGTACCTAACTTTTCAATCGTTGGAAAATGAAGAATATAACCATCATCTCCAGGAAGTCTCAACCTGTATTTACCTCCAAGCTGTTGGTTAAATATCTTCTTAAACTTCTCGAAGTTTTTTCTAGTCATAAAAAGATCAATATCATCATCCCAAGGAATAAAACCGTGATGCCGAACAGCACCAATGATACTTCCTCCCGATAAACTCCACTGTATATCATTTGTATCAAATACGTCAATCAAATCCTTCAGCATATCTAGTAAGGTCGCTTTCAACTTTGTAAGCTCATTATCATCAACTACATGCAACCCCGATTTTTTTGCATCAAGTCTTTTTATTTGATTGATCATGCCCATAATATCACCCTTTTCTTATGAAACTGTCAAAAGAGATATACTATTGAATCAAGCCTTTTTCTACTGCAGCTTTGAACGCTTCCGCCATGTGATCGAATGTATAATTCGATATTATCATCTTAGAATTCTTGCCAAATATTTTTTCAAGCTCATCATCACTGAGTATTTTTTCTATATAATATGGCAATTCTTTTTCTAATTTACTTGCATCAATAACATAACCATTGATGCCCGAAAAAACCAAATCAATTGCACTTCCGGTCGCATTTGTTGCAAGAATAGGCAATGAAAACGACATAGCCTCGTTGACCGTTAAACCCCAAGGCTCAACTTTTCCCTTGTACGTATTTGCCAGAACAAAAAGATTCGCCGCAGAGTAATACATAGCGCGGTTTTCTGGCTTGACACTCCCTACAAAATGAATATTGGGAGCATTATTCGCCAAAGGTTGAACTGTTTCAGAACCTGGTCCACAAATTAACAAATGCCACTTTTGATTTTGAAGTTTGCTAAAACAAGTAATTAGTTCTGCTGCACCCTTATAGGATTCAAGTCTACCAAAGAATAAAACAATCTTATGGTCATTAGGAATTCCTAATTCATTGCGAATTATCTGTATATCTGCCTCGCATTCCTCCACTTCACTGACATTACAACAGCGAATTAACTTTTCAGAAGGGATATTCATTCTCTGATAGAACGAATATGTATTCATGCTAGGAGTTATAAAATAATCGATTGACCTTCGATTCAGTCTCGTATAAATATGTCTAATCTGCTGTTTAAACCACTTGCTGATTGATTCTTTTCCTACATCCATGGGCCAATACTCCCAAAAATAAAGAACCGTTTTGCCCTTTTTATGATAGTAATGGCTTAAACGTGTTGTGAGATCAAGATAGAAAGCACTATTCATGGAAGGAACAACAATTCCATCAAAATTCTCTTGATCAAGAATTGAGGTTAATTTTGAAAAATGACTATCTTCTTCCGATAGGAATGTAATATTTAGCCCTTGATAATCCGGTTTGTATTCAACCCCTTGATACCCAACTTCATATCCATTCAAAATAACAACATGAACGTCCATTATTTTTGAGATACTTTTGAAGAGTGACAATCTATACCAATTTAAATTCGTATACAGATAAATCAACTTCATACTTTGATACGCCTTTCAATCTAATAAAGTTCTTTAAAAAGATTCAGTAATTTTCTATCAACTATCATTTTTATATTTAAATATTATTGGAACAATCGACACTGCATCATTCCAGTATCTTTTTATCAATCTTCCAGGATCCTGTGTAATACGAAACAGCCATTCTAGCCCGTGGTCTGCCATCCATTTTGGTGCTCGCTTGACATTACCAGCCTCAAAATCAATTGTAGCCCCGATTGAAATGGATAAGGCTGCATTAAGCCGATTTTGAATGTGATACAAGAACTTTTCGCCCTTGGGAGATCCAAGCGATACAGCAAGAACATCCGTTTTTGCAGCGTTAATCATATCAATGATTTTATCGACTTCAGACTCATCCGTTTCAAATCCAAGTGGGGGAGAATATGTCCCAGATATCTGAAGTCTTGGGTATTTTTCTTTCAGATTATTTGCAGCTCTTTCTGCTACACCTTCAGCTGCACCAAGTATAAATATCCTGTATCCTCTTTTGGCGGCTAACTGACACATTTTTGGAAACAGATCCGATCCAGACACCTTTTCCTTGATAGGAGTGCCTTTCCACTTCGCAATCCACAACAGCGGCTTACCGTCTGTAAGAACTAAAGCTGCATTTTCATAAACCTTTTTAAACAATTGATCCTTTTCAAGTAGAACAATATGATCCATATTGGGGGTGACAACATAGGAATGACTATTTGCTTTTATTAGACAGTCTATTTCCTTGATTGCCTCATTCATAGTAAGATTATCAATATGTGTATTTAGAAATTTCATCCTCATATGTTATCTCCAACCTATTGCCCTCTCCAAAAATTAAGAGTATCTTTAATTATTTCGTCTATTCCTATTTCTGTACACCAACCTGTGTGTACAGTTAATTTATCATGATTTCCACAAACAACAGGTGTATCACTCGGACGCATTCTTGACGGATCTTGATGGACCTCAATCGCAGCTTTTGCCATACCAATCATCTTAATCAATATTTGTTGAGCAGTATAGGTAACACCAGAACAAATATTATAAACTTCTCCGGAATGACCTTTTTCAGCAATCAACCGGATTGCACGACAAGCATCATTCACATGAGTAAAATCTCTTGCACTTTCAAGATTGCCAACAGAAAGATATCCTCTCCGCCCTCGTTCAATCTCAACGATTCCGGACGCAAAATCAGAGAGCATAAATCCCTTAGCCTGACCTGCACCGCCAAGATTAAACTGCCGAACCATGCAGACATTCATACCATAGTTCATATTGTAAAGCTGTGCAAATTGCTCCTGTGCTTGCTTGGAAATTGCATATGGTGTCATAGGGCTAACTGGTATTTCTTCTACCACATTAGCCCCACGTTCTTTTAGATTTCCATACTCATCAGAAGAACCAATTGCAATCACTCTCATTTTCGGATTCACAGTTTTTACTGCTTCCAGTATATTAATCAATCCGATAGTGTTAAGGTGTACAGTGAGCTGCGGTTTCTTCCATGAAAGTCCAACATTTGCCTGCCCAGCCATATTAACTAAAACATCCGGACGGTGCTGAGATATAATATCCAGCACCATATCCGAATTCATAACGTCCATTGAAATGATATCGCCTTCTGCTTTCAAATCGCAGCGAATCACCTCATATCCATTTTCTTCAAGTTCATCGCTTAGGTGCTTTCCGTAAAAACCAGCGCTACCTGTAATCAAAGCTATCACTTGCTTTCAGCCTCTTTTTTCGCAAGCTGGAGATCATGTTCTGCCATGATAGCACAAAGCTGTTCATAGCTAGTCTTCTGGGGATTCCATCCCAGCTTAGTCTTGGCCTTAGTAGGATCACCCCAAAGATTAACAACATCAGTTGGACGATACCACTTAGGATTTACACAAACGAGCATCTTACCAGTCTTCTTGTCATAGCCCTTTTCGTCCAAACCTTCGCCCTTCCATTCAAGTTCAATGCCATCGTTTTTGAATGCGAGGGTAGTGAACTCACGAACAGTGTGCTGAACGCCAGTCGCAATTACATAGTCATCCGGCTCGTCCTGCTGAAGAATCAGCCACATACACTCCACATAATCCTTTGCATAACCCCAGTCACGCAGAGAATCGAGATTGCCAAGCTCCAAATGATCCTGGAGACCGCAAGCAATACGTCCTGCCGCAAGTGTGATCTTACGAGTAACAAAATTGTCTCCACGGCGCTCAGACTCGTGGTTGAATAGAATACCATTGCAGGCGAAAATGCCATAAGCCTCGCGGTATTGTCTAATCATCCAAAAGCCGTACTGCTTTGCAACAGCATATGGGCTATACGGGTGGAACGGCGTATTCTCGTTCTGCGGAACTTCCTCAACCTTACCGTAAAGTTCTGAAGTAGAAGCTTGGTATACACGACAAGTCTTGTCCAGACCAGCAGTATGTACAGCCTCAAGAATTCTCAAAACGCCGATTGCATCGACATCACCCGTGTACTCAGCAGCATCAAAAGAAACCTGAACATGACTCTGAGCTGCAAGGTTGTAGATCTCATCAGGTTTTACCTGAAGCACGATACGAATAATGCTGGAAGAATCGGAGAGATCACCCTCATGAATGATCAGCTTATCGAGGATATGATCAATACGGGATGTTGTAGAAACAGATGCTCTTCGGATGATGCCATGAACCTCATAACCCTTTTCAAGCAGCAACTCTGCAAGATACGATCCGTCCTGTCCTGTAATACCTGTAATAAGTGCCTTCTTCATTAGTGTTTTCTCCTTTTACATTTTAGTTATTACGAGCGATACATTTCCTTCAACACTCATAATAGCATCAGTTGCAGGAATAAATACCGTTTCGCCTGAATTGATGGGCATTGCCTCGCCCAGCATAAGAGTACCTGAGCCCTTGATGCAGGTGATCGAATAGAAACTGTCATCTGATAGCGGAATTTGCTGCTGTTCTTGCACATCCACAAAAGAAACATTAAAGTATTTGCAACTTACCTTTCCGTCAAATGATTTTGGCTCATATTTGCGATAATTCAACACATCAAGAGCCTTTTCAAGATGAAGTTCTCTCGGATTACCGAACTTATCACGTCTGTCATAGTCATACAGTCTATATGTACTGTTGCTGCTCTGCTGAATTTCGCAGATCAGATTTCCAGCGCCGATTGCATGAACTGTACCAGCCGGAATGAAGAATACATCGCCTGGCTTGGTTGGGTGAAAGTCAAGCACTTCCATAACAGTGTTATCCTTGATTCTCTGCGCAACTTCCTCCCTGCTAACATCTCTGTTAAAACCAACATAGAGACCAGCACCAGGTTCTGTATCTATGACATACCACATTTCAGTCTTTCCGTAGCCATTTTCATGTCGCAATGCGTATGTATCATCAGGGTGAACTTGCACTGAAAGATTCTGTTTCGCATCAATGAGTTTAATAAGAAGCGGAAAGTCTTTATTTGCATCATATTTCGTTCCGAGAGCTGATAATCCTATCTTTTCAAGATATTCAGTGAAAAGCATTCCTTCGCACTGACCGCCAGCTACTATGCTTGTTCCGTCAGGATGAGCTGATAATTCCCAGCTTTCTGCGATGATATCAAAATCACATGGTTTATGATAGATGTCTCTGAGCTTTGTACCGCCCCACAGATAGTCTTTAAATGCAGGAGAAAGTTTAACTATTGGATCTATGCTCATAGCAATTCCTTTCTGCCTGTCTCGCTGAGAGCATCGACTATTTTCTTGACATTCTGCGCCCTATCTTTCTTACAAACCATGATAGCATCCGGTGTTTCAACAATAACAAGTCCTTCAACATCAACCGCAGTTACAGTCTTGCCGGATGAATAAATAACAGAATCCTTAGAGTCAATTGCAACCACATCACCAAGCAGGATATTTCCATCCTCATTAGGCGTGTGAAGCACATCCATCATATCCCAACTTCCGACATCATTCCAGCCACAATCACCAGGAATAACAAGTACATCACCTTTAGCTGCACTAGGCTCCATCACAGCATAATCTATTGAGATCTTACGTATATTTGGATAAACTTCATTCAGCACTTCCTGTTCGGCTGGTGTGTTCATCGCATCACCAAGCTTCTTCAAATCAGCATAGATATCAGGAACGTATTCTTTCAGTTTTTTCAAGATGAGTGAAGCTTTCCAAATAAACATACCGCTGTTCCAAGCATAATGCCCGCTCTCAATATACCTCTTAGCAGTTTCTTCATCAGGCTTTTCCTTAAACTCGATAACAGGCTTTACTGCATCCGAAACTGTAGCATCATACTTTATGTAACCGAATCCGGTAGACGGGAATGTCGGCTTCAAGCCAATAGTAACAAATTTATCCTGCTCTTCAGCGGTAAGAATAGCTGTCTTGAAAATCTCTGTCAGAGCAGGTACATTTTCAATGTAATGGTCAGCAGGCGTAATAATCATAACACCGTCACCGTACTTGCGATATATTTCCATTGCAGCATAGCCAATGCACGCCGCTGTATTTCGAGCTGCAGGTTCTGCAAGAATATTCATTGGGAACACTTTGCCAAGTGTAGCAGTAATCATCGCAGGAGCTTGCACATCAGCTGTTACAATAAAAATATTGCTCTTTCCGATAACGGTAGCAATACGTTCTACTGCCTCATTGACCATTAAGTCCTTGCCGGAAAGATTCAGTAACTGCTTTGGTGTCTTTTGTCTTGATAGCGGCCAAAAACGAGTTCCGCCACCGCCTGCCATGATTACTCCATAATGATTCATAAACTTCTCCTCTTACTATGTAATGACTTACTTTATTCTTTCAGCAAGCTCGGCACCGATTGATTCTTCAATCTTTTCTGCTTCACTTCTATTTTTCGCTGTTACACTGATGTATGCTTTAACCTTCGGTTCAGTACCGGAAGGACGGATAACAACAGAGCCAGATTCAGTATAGAATTTTAGAACATCCGAAGCTGGAAGTCCGTCAAGACCCTTGCTGTAGTCCAGAGTCTTAACTACCTTCTGACCTGCGAAATTATCCACTCCACGATGGAAATCTGCCATTATTTCCTGCATCTTTACCATTCCGGCAGAACCACCAAACTCATAGAACCGAAGCGTATTTAGGCAGAAACCATAAGTATTAAAGAGTTCATCAAGCTTTTCACTCAAACTGATATCTCTAGTCTTGTAAAACGCAAACATCTCACAGATAATAAAAGCAGCATTGACCGCATCCTTATCACGCACATAAGAACCTGTCAAATAACCATAGGATTCCTCAAAGCCGCAAACATAGTCCTTTTCTCTGCCTTGTGCTTCCAATTTGCCGATGACTTCACCAATGAACTTGAAGCCAGTCAGAACATTGACAGTCTCAAGTCCATAATGCTCTGCAATCTTCTCTGCAAGATCCATTGTAACGACAGTTTTCACAAACACAGGATGCTCTGGCATTTGATTGTGCTTGATTCTCTGAGCACAAATATAATCAAGAAGAAGGAGACCAACCTCATTACCCGACATCAACTGATATTCACCAGATAATGTTTTCACCGCAATACCGCAACGGTCTGCATCGGGATCAGTGGCGAGGAGTAAATCAGCACCCGTCTTTTCACAATACTGAAGTCCGAGATCCATTGCTTCTCTCATCTCTGGATTCGGGAAAGGACAAGTCGGGAAATTGCCATCTGGGTTACGCTGTTCTTCAACAACAGTTATATTTGTGAACCCACTTTCTTCTAGCACTCTGGTAACCGGCTTTAAACCAGTGCCATTCAAAGGACTATATACAATAGCAACATCTCTGTTAATCTCATCACCGAAAAGAACGCTCTGCTTTTTAACTTCCTCGATAAAGGAGGTGAGCACAGATTCATCAATATAATCAATAATACCGGATTGCAGATCTTCTTCAAAAGAGGAATTCTTAACATCAGCAAAGATATCAAGCTTTTCAATCTCAGCAAGAATGGCTGCAGCAGCTTCTGTTGTAATCTGACAACCATCAGCTCCGTAGACTTTGTAACCGTTATACTTACTGGGGTTGTGGCTTGCAGTAATCATGATACCAGCGGAAGCACCTAATGCTCTTACTGCATAGCTAACAGTAGGAACAGGGAGAAGTTCAGACCAGATATGAACTTTTATTCCGTTTGCTGCAAATACTCCAGCCGCAACTTTTGCAAAAGCATCGCTCTTAATACGGCTGTCATAACCTATAACAACGCTTGTAGCAGAGCCTAGATAGCTCGCAAGCCCTTGGCTCGCCTTAGAAACTGTATAAACATTCATTCGGTTCGTGCCAGCACCAATTGTACCACGCAGCCCACCTGTTCCAAATGCCAAATCACGATAAAATGCGTCTTCCATCGCTTTTTCATCCATGTTCTGCAGTTCTTTTTGCAAATCAGTGTCTGCAACATTTTCAAGCCATCTTTTATACTCCGCCTTATAATCCATTACCAAACTCCTTATTATAATATAATAATCATAGCTTTTACGGCAATTACTATATAAAGCAATAAACGAGTAAAATACCCGTTCATCGCCATTTCAAGCCTCATTTATGTGTATACGGTATCCCCAAGCTGGGACTTCAACAGTTTCATTTCCTGCCTAGTTTTTCGCATATAACGCACCAACGACGTTTTCGGATATGCTAAAAGCCCACTAAACCCTAAGCACTCCCTAAGAAGCTCCACCATTAACACGGCAATCATTTCCCCATTCATATCAATTCATCAATGATCACTAATCAATTGGTTTATATTGGTTTATAATAATGGTCATATTCCAAATAAAGCACACATCCTAAAGTGGTAACCAGATCATGAGAGATAAAAAGTCTTACATATTGGATTAAAGAACTTCCATCAATTGAAACATCTAGGTTTAATGCCTTGTCTCTAATATAGAATTAGTCCAAAGCCGTTTTCATTGTAACCATCCGGAAACAGTTGAACTCATACCGCAAGTGAATGCTAACTGAATGCCGTTCGTCTCAAGTTTCTCAAATCTATGTGTCAGACAGAACATCTTGAATGCCCATAGGTATCGGGATTAACACCGGATAATAAATCATAGGTTTATCGCAAACAGAAAAAAGTGATTGAATTCTACTATGATCAGCAGATATTTTTTCAGCATCACAAATCCAAATACACCTTAATCTACCATGATAAAATAAGCAACTATATAGTATAATTATAGCACACACGCTGATAAGTGTCAAGCAAATCCATCGACAAAAAATCTGGAAAAGCAAAAAAAATTGCACAAAAAATTTGACTTTTTCTGTTGATATTGTCAATGACTTGCCGTGGTTGATATCTTTTAGAGCAAAATCTATTTTCTCGCGGTATTTCTCAAATGACTCTCATAAATAAGCTTTGACCGTTATTCCATTAAGGCAATACCGCACAAAGATTGTGCGACAGATGCGTCGTCAAATTTTTCGTCAGATGAAACAAAAAGCGGAGTGAATACTTGATGTATTCACGAGCATTTTTGTGAAATATGACGGAGAATTTGCAAGCAGATGGCGTGCAAAGTCGCCAGACGCTCTTTGTGCGGTGTTGCCTTAAGAATTTTGTGATATCTGCAATGCTTCACAAAAAGACCTTTCTTCTATCACATCATTATAGCCATCTTTATTATTCTCCGTTTTATTCCAAAGCTTGTAATATAATTGATCTGAAGAATCAGAAAAAATAGAAACTCTTGCGATCAAATCTTCATTGTGATTTTCGATGACGTCTCCTCCGAACCCTGGTATTTGTTCGAAATCAAAAAGAAGCTGTTTACTAATGCGATAAAACCTTAAGTTTATATAGTAGTTTTCTGTTTCTGAATAACTGACTGAGGTATTGATGATATCATTATCATAAATGAAATCTTGTACTTTTTGATGCAATAGATCCAAATCAGTGCATTCATTTTTTAGTAACCGCCAACCAGACCAGCGGGCAAAAAAATGAGCCGAGATCAACCTCGGCTCAAATCCCGTATT
>NZ_QSTT01000022.1:0-29076 GCF_003438725.1 Ruminococcus sp. OM06-36AC | reverse complement strand
AAAAACTATCAGATTCCGGAAGATGCCACGAATATGGTGCTGTATGTGGAAACTGCAGAAAGTACAAATAACTTCTATCTGGACGAGGCGATCGGTGCTGTGGGTGGAACGTCCATCCTCGGTGCAGGGGAATCCAAGCCGTTTCATCTGGGCGATGTCAATGCAGACGGTGTCATTAACGGCATAGATCTGGCACTGGCACGACAGGGCGTTTCCGGTGCATTCTCCGGCAATGCAGCACGTCTGGCAGCAGACGTAGACCAGAGCGGCAGTGCAGACGGTACAGACCTCCAGCTGATTCAGGATTATCTGCTGGGAAAAATCACAGCATTCTCAAAAAGCAGTGCGGGTTCTGATGAAACGAATCCAACTGCATATATGGAACAGGTAAAAAATATGATGACAGAATACGCCCCGGCAGGAATCACGGAAGAAAAAACTGGCGTTTCTTACGGTACTCTGAAAAAATATCAGTACTATTCCACAACACGGGAACGAAATGTCAACGTGAATGTGCTTTTGCCGGCTGATTACAATGAAAACGAAACCTATCCAGTACTCTATGCACTGCATGGTTATTGGGAAACAGAGGATTCTTTGGCAGCTATGAGCAGTGCCCGTACCATGCTGGGCAATTTGAATGCAAATGGCGAAGCGGAAAAGATGATCGTTGTTTTTCCATATATCTACACCAGCAAAACCAAAGAGGCATGCGATGGATTAAATCTGGAGAATTCATTGAATTATGACAACTTTATCAATGATCTGACAAACGATCTGATGCCGTATATCGAAAAGAATTTCTCCGTGAAGACCGGGCGTGAGAACACTGCAATTACAGGGTTTTCCATGGGTGCGAGAGAATCGCTGTTCATCGGCTTGACCCGTTCAGATCTGTTTGGCTATGTGGGTGCCGCCTGTCCTGCACCAGGACTGACACCTGGAACAGATTTGAGTATGCACCCCGGTCAGCTGCAGGAAAATCAGCTGAAACCGGCATACCAGATGCCGAATCTGATCATGATTACCGGCGGTGGGAAAGATGGTACAGTTGGCTCACAGCCTTCTGTTTATCACAATATCTTGTCTGCAAATGGAATTGAGCATCTCTGGCATTCTGTTTCTGATGGAGGGCATGATTCATCTAGCGTTCAGCCGCATTTTTATAACTATCTTCGTGGGATTTTTCAAAGTAAAAAATGATTTTCTCCCCAATGGGAAGAATCATTTGCAATAAATCTCTGCGGCTCTGTTCCAAGCCGCAGATGAAAAGAAGCTTCTGAAAATTCATGTTGTTCCAATGGTTTTTAGGTTTTGTTTCTTTGAAAAGCGGTGGCTTTTTGATAAGCTGCCGCTTTTTTCATAAACCTGTACGTTGGGAGGGCTTGCGGCAAAGCGTATCACTTTTCTCACTGCATATAAGGCAATACCGCACAATCTTTGTGCGGTATTGCCTTAGAACACTCCAGGCGGCTTTTTTTGTATGGTCACAGAACTTCTCTGTTCTGCATTCGTTCTTGTTTTGGTGTGATTCCACGCCATTTTTTATAGGTTCGGATAAAGTGGCTGCAATCAAAAAATCCGGTTTCCTGAGCAATATAATCCAGATCATAATCAGAGTTCAGCAAGAGATCCTGTGCTTTGTTCAAGCGAATATACTTGATATACTCCTTACAGGAACGGCCATAATTTTCCCGAAAAAGTCTTGCAAAATTGGAGTAGCTCATATGGCACATCTCTGCCAGCTGCTGTACCTCCAGCGGTTCAGCAGAATGCGTATCAATATATTCCAGAATATGATAACATGACAGGCTGATGTCTGTATGCTTTTCCCGCTGCATGATGCCGGATTTTTCAACGTTTCTTGCAATTTCAATCAGCAGCATGTGAATTCCTGACTGCACTGCAAACATATACATAGCATCCTTTTTTTCGTATTCTGCGACAATGTGAGAAATGATATTTCCAATGGTTTCGTGAGATTTGTCTTCGTTTATCACCAGGCAGAAATCGTTGTCTGCTGTCCGACGCACAAAATAATCATACATTTTTTGCAGATAGGCTTTTGGAATGTGAACGGTGTGAATGTTAAACTTTATAACTGCGTACTTTATTTCATCGGTTTCATTTTTGTTCTTTCTGACTTCGTGAAGCTGAAGCGGATAACAATAACACACATCACCTTTTTTCAAAATTTTCTCTTTGTTGTTGCATACAATTTTTATTGAGCCTCTGATAATATATAAAATTTCACTGTAATAATGCCAGTGCAGCGAAGAATGCGTGCTGTCTGTATAGAAAATATCATAAGGTTGCTGCATAAAGTCAATATATTCAAAAAGTTTCATTTGCCGTTCCTCCCAATCTGTATTGTACCATAAACCAGTCGCCTTCGTCAATCCGCAAATAATCGGTTTGTACAATTTTTTGCGTTCTATTTCATAGAAACAGGATACCTGACAGGTGTAAAATAGAATCAAGGCAATACCGCACAAAGATTGTGCGACAGATGCGTCGTCAAATTTTTCGTCAGATGAAACAAAAAGCGGAGTGAATACTGGATGTATTCACGAGCATTTTTGTGAAATATGAGAGTCTGTTTCGTATCTGACGTATGCAGATGGCGTGCAAAGTCGCCAGACGCTTTTTGTGCGGTGTTGCCTTAAAAATTGCAGAAGGTGTCTGGAATTACATTCAGAAATATGTGATTGACAAAAAAACAGGAGAATGGATCGAAGATATTTCTCCTGACAACACCACAAAGCCAAATCAGGCTTTGGCACACGCTTGGAAATGTCCTTATCACAACGGCAGAATGTGCATTGAGATGGTTCACCGGCTTTCAGCAGTATCGTAACAGGAGAAAATTGAGAACCTGTCTTCACAAGACACATGTATACGCTTGTGAAGACAGGTTCTGAGAGGAATACCGCATAAAACTCGCCTGACGGCTTTGTGCGGTATTGCCTCAAATTTATGAGGAGATATAGTTATGTTAAAATTAGCAGGAATATTTCAGGACAATATGGTGATACAGCGAAACAAGCCGATACAAGTGTGGGGGACAGGCACGCCCGGCACTATTGTGACAGTATCGCTTTTTACAGCTACTGCGGATACCATGGTTTGTGCTGATGGTTCATGGAAAATTGCTTTACAGCCATTATGTGCCGGAGCAGGTTATACACTTGTGGCATCAGATACAGCGGAATCCATTGTGATTCAAAATGTAGCTGTTGGAGAAGTCTGGCTTGCCGGCGGTCAAAGCAACATGGAACTGGCATTGAAAGACAGTGAAAACGGCATCAAGATTTCTGAGGAATACAGTGGAAAAAACATACGGTTTTATCAAGTGCCGAAATGTTCTATGCTGGATGAAAATCAGAAAGAGCAGGAAGAAAACAGCACATGGCAGATTGCGGATAACCGGAATGTGGGCGAAATGTCCGCTATAGCGTTTTATTTTGCAAGCCGTCTTTCAGAAACGCTGCATTGCATCGTAGGTATCATAGATTGCTATTGGGGCGGAAGTTCCATTACCTGTTGGATGAGCAGAGAACAGCTTGCAAAACTGGAAAGCGGAAAGAATTATTTGGAAGAATATGCTGCTCTTGTAGGAGAAAAATCTTCTCAGCAGTATACAAAAGAAATGGAAGAATACAACTGTGCATATCAGCACTGGTTAAAAAGCACAGAAGAAGTAAAACAGAAAGATCCTCAGGCATCGTGGAAAGAAATCCATAAAATTTGCGGAGAATGTCCGTGGCCGCAGCCAGTTGGGTGGCAGTCGCCGTTTCGTCCCAATGGACTTCATGAAACAATGATTCGGCGTATAGCACCTTATTCTCTGCGTGGATTTTTATACTACCAGGGAGAAGAAGACGTGCAGCGGTACGCAGATTATTCGGATATGATGCTGATGCTTGTAAAACAATGGCGAATGGATTGGAATGACTGGAATCTGCCGTTTTTGTTTGTTCAGCTGCCGATGTATCTTGCAGACGGTGAAAAAGATGACAGTTATTGGGCATTGCAGAGAGAACAGCAATACATTGCCTCCATGATGATTCAAAATACCGGCATGATCTCTCTGGCAGACTGCGGCGAATATGACAATATTCATCCATTGGATAAAAAAACACCGGGAGAACGTTTGTTTCAGCTTGCGAAAAATCTGGTATACGACAAGCAGGGAACGATCACAGCAACAGCGGCACAGCTGTTTTCAGACAATGGGAAGCTATATGTGACATTTGATCATCTGCATGAAAAATTGGTTATGCAGACAGCGAATGGCTGCCCTTTTGAAATTTCTGGAGAAGACAATCTATTTTATCCTGCAAAGGCAGACGTAATTCACGGAAATATGCTCTGCATATCAAATCCCGCAGTTAAGTTTCCATCTGCCGTCAAATATGCCTGGTACAATTTTGGTGAGGCAGCCTTGTTTACAGAAAGCGGAAATCCAGTTTCTCCATTTTTCAAATGCGTATAAAAACATGACGGGAAGTATGATTCATGCAAAACACAGTCAATCCCAATGCAACAGAAAAAGCAAAAGTACTTCTGAATTTTCTTTCAGAAACCGCAGGAAAAGCGATCATCACCGGACAGCATACCCAGACAAATCCGATGGAGGGAATTGACTATATCAAAAGCAAAACGGGAAAAGAGCCTTTGCTCCGCGGGTTTGAAATGCTGGCATATTCACCGAACATCAATGATAACGATGCGTCAGAAGCCTGCCTTACTGAGGTTTATGAAAATCGAAATACCATGGAAACTGCACTGAAATGGGCAAAAGCGGCCGGCGGTATTGTGACATTGAATATTATGTTCGCATTGGCGAATCTGTATCTGGCTGCCAGAAAATCTCTGACGGTCTAATTCAGTGTGCCTTTGCGATGGAAAATGGAACATTTCTCTAACCACTCAGCATTTTGCTGGGTGGTTTTGTTTGTAGGTGGAGATTATGCGGTGTTGCCCTAAACTCTGCCATGGGACTGTGGCATATGTTCCGTGTCAGACAAATATAATTTTTATAATAGTTAACCTTTTTATGTATCAATTTTTATCATATCTACCATGGTCAGATTACGATAAATTAAATCATCACGTACTGTAAATCCAAGCTTTTCCCAAAATGAATTACCCACTGTATTCCTGTCAAAAACCACCAAAGCAGTTTTATTGATGCCAATTGATTTCAGCACAGATATAGCCTTATTAACAAGTTTAGTTGCGATTCCGTTATGTCTATAATTTTGATCAACTGCCGTATGGTAAATATATCCTCTACGTCCATCATTTCCGACTATAATTACACCTACAATTCTATTATCATTTTCAGCAACAAAACAAGTTTCAGGGTTTCTATTCAAAAATCTTTCAATACCATCTCTTGAATCATCTAAGTTATTCAATCCCATTCCCTCGCAGGAAAGCCACAATGTATATACCTTTTCATAATCTTCAATTGTCATAATTCTGATATTCATAATTTTCTCCTTTTGACTAAAACAACTTTTTATCAATGTACTAGCATCATTCTCATCATAATTTAATCACCATGTTCTTTCAGCCATAATTTCTGCTTTTCATAATCAGGCAGGACTTTCCTGACCTCTGCCCAGAATTGCGGGGCTCTGCGAAAAAATTTCTGTAAATTCAACAACAGTGACAAAAAACGATATTGCGAGCGGCTTGAAGAACAGCCGCTCAATTTTTTACAGTATTAAAATAAATACCGTAATTTGTCAAGTTTCTCCAACAGTCAGTCTGTCTGTCGGGGTACATGATCTCCAGCTTGCCAAGCACTCTGCCCCAGCTTCTCATACTGACTCAGTTTTATTTTAGCAGATATATCCAGACCGCTGGATATTGGTTTTGATTCTTTCTTGATTTTTTTAAGGATGGTCAACTACATTGGCGTATTCATCTAAAATGTAATCAGCATAAGAAGAAGCTTGACGCTCATATCCAATTTCTGTGAGCCCAATATCGTTAATCCACTGAAAATAATGCGTCAATTCGTGTGCTATTGTTTCTAGTATTAGAGCTAAAGCATCGTCTCGTCCTAATGTTATCGAATTGTCTGTATAACTCCCCGTTGCCACACGTATATATGGCTCATATGTCTTGTTATATGGTTGGAAAAAAGTACCATATACCATTTCGCCGTCCATTGCCTTAATGTATTTTTTCCCTTTCACATACACTGGAACCCTTATTGGAAAAAAATACTCTTTTCTCAACCACTTTCCAAATTTCAGGCACGCTCCTCTTACTTCTGTATTAACGTCAGGGGTAAAACGGAATCTAAGCCCGCTTCTTCTTGATTGAATGTTTGTGAAGTTATATTTCCAATTCTCAAGTGTCCAGATATGCACAATATCACTTCCTCGTTTTTCAGCTTAATTTTTTTTACGTTTTTTAACGGCAGCACTTATATCACGATATAAAATGCAGTTCATTTTTCAATAGACGGCTCACAATGTTTGGCTGCTTTGAAACGTCTGACTTTTTTTATCATGTCTTTTGTAAGAACCCAGAAAGTCGCTTGAATCCATGGACCACGTCGCGTCCACTCGTTTTCAAATGGAGTAACATCAAAAAGAGGTACATAATTTCCAATTCTCCCAAAACTCTGCCCCAGTTTCTCAGCGGTATTGCCTTAAAATATCGGGAGATCGTTGTTTTGGAAAAGCCGGTATATGCTACAATATCTGCAAAGGTTACATTTTTTTCGCCATTTTTCACGCTCCCTGTTTCTCTCTTCATTATAGCACACAACGGTTTTTGAATCAATAAAAGAATCAGTAAAGTAACCAGTTTCGTGGAATTGCACAAAACGTTTTCAGGATTTTTAGAAATTGCTACAAAAATCAGAAAAAGTCTTGACAAGTAACCGGTTCCATGGTATGATGTAATCAGTAAAGTAACCGGTTACTTAAAAAGAACGGAGGGAAACAGCGATGAAAAAGCTACCATTATTTCTGACGGCTCTTTCAATTCTGGCGAGTGCAGTTCCGCTTACAGGATGCAGCAAAACCGTAAAGCCTGGTGATGTAAAGGGATATGATGAGGGAGAGCAGTACATCAGCATGTGGGTGCATACCATTGAGGACACACCGGAAGGCGAAGCTTATAAAGCGTCGGTGGAACGCTTCAATGAAAAGTATGACGGAACCTATTTTGCAGACATTGAATTTATTCCGAGAAATGACAGCGGCGGCGGTTATTCGGATAAGATCAATGCTTCGGTTATGTCGGGAGATCTTCCTGATGTCATCACCGTAGACGGACCGAATATTTCTGCCTATGCAGCAAACGGCATTATTCAGCCGCTTGCCGAATTGAGCGAGGAAGAAAAATCGGCTTATCTGGATTCCATTCTGGATCAGGGAACGGTCGATGACAAACTGTATGCACTCGGTGCCATGGAATCCAGCGTAGGTCTTTATTATAATAAGGCGATTCTGGAGGAAGCAGGAATTGAAGTGCCCGATAAGGATCACCCCTGGACATTCTCGGAATTTCTGGATATTTTGGAGCAGCTGAAACCGATCATGGACAGCAAAAACGGGTATCCATTGGACATGACCTTTCCGGTCGGCGAATCCAGCATTTATTACTATGCTCCGTTTATCTGGTCCAATGGCGGCGATCTCATTAGTGAGGACGGTCTTACCGCAGACGGGTATTTCAACTCGGACAAAAATGCGGAGGTGTTCCAGTACTTCAGAGGACTGGTGGAAAACAAGTATATGTCCGCAACACCCATTGAAAACCTGTTTGAAAGCGGACGTGCAGCGTTCAAGTTTGACGGTGCATGGGAAGTCAACACGATCTATCAGAGCTATAGTGACATCGACCTTGGCGTTGCACCGTATATTGTCAGTGACAACTGGGACGGCGGCAGATATACGCCGACTGGTTCCTGGGCCTATGCTGCCACTACAAAAACGGAACACATTGAAGCCGCTACAGAGCTGGTAAAATGGATGAGCGGTGTGGACAGCGGCGTTCTTCTCTATGAGAAAACCAAGAGTATGCCTTCCACTTATGCGGCATATGACCAGATTACCACTTTTGAGGAAGACGAAAATTATAAGGCACTTTACGAACAGCTGAGAGATTACGGTCATCCCAGACCGAAAACACCTGTTTATCCGCAGGTCAGCACATCGTTCCAGCAGGTTCTGGAGGACGTTGGATTGAGCGGCAAAAACGTCACAAACGAAATGGATAAATCTGTAGAAAGGATCAACGCAAAGCTCAAGCGTTACACAAGATAACATGAAAAAGAAATCGAATTCCATTCTCGGAATGGCTTTTTTCGGACCGGCACTGGTTTTAATGACGGTGTTCCTGTTCATTCCGATGATACTCACATTAATTTACAGCTTTACAGATTATTTTGCATTAAATCCAAAGCTGACACATTTTGTAGGACTGGAAAATTTCAGTACCATTTTTAAGGACGACCTGTTTACCACAGCTTTTGGAAATACCGTTAAGTTTGTACTGATCATTGTTCCGCTGCAAACGCTGGGAGCATTGGGACTGGCACTGCTCATCAATAAAGTCACAGTTTGTAAGAAATACTTCAAGGTCGCATTTTTTATTCCGGTGGTCATGTCCCTGGCAGTTGTTTCAAATCTCTGGATGCAGATCTATAGTCCGGAGGGTATTCTGAACACGATTCTCTCTCACTTTGGCATTGATGCACAGCCGTTTATCTACGGTGCCAGTCAGGCACTGCCTTCCATTGCACTGATGAGTGTCTGGCAGGGTGTCGGTTATCAGATGATCATATTCCTCGGCGGATTACAGGCAATCAATCCGGCACTCTATGAGGCTGCGGAAATGGATCACGCCAGCGGCTGGAGCAAATTCAAGAATATCACACTGCCGGAACTGAAGCCGCTTTGTGTATTTGTCTTTATCACAGTAACCATTGGTGCATTCCGTATGATCGTGCAGCCGATGGTAATGACCGGCGGCGGTCCGTCTCATTCGACCTATACCATTGTCTATGATATTTACGAAACCGGTACGGTAAACTGGGAAATTGGACTTGCTTCGGCAATGGCGATCGTCTTTACTGTATTCGTTGTCATACTCACTATGATTCAAACATTTTTGACAAAGGACAAGGAGGAGAAACATGAAAACAAAAAAGCAAAAAATCGCTAATGGAATCCTTGTTGCAGTAATGCTGGTGCTGTCCTTATTCTTTCTGTTTCCAGTCATTTGGATGATTGCAAATTCGTTTAAACCGGACGCTGCGATCACAGCAGATATGAATTCCGTCAGTGCATTTATTCCGCCCGCACCGGGAAAGGGATTTTTCGATAACTATAAGGAAATTTTGTTCAACACAAGATTCCTCCGGTTTATGGCGAATACACTGTTCTATGCAGCAATCATGATCGTGGCTGGTGTGATCGTCAACGGCCTGGCAGGCTATGCCTTGGCGAAGATCAAGTTCCCGTTTCGTGACAGATGGCTGGCGATCATCATGATGCTGATGATCATTCCGACAGAAACCATTATCACCATCAACTTTATGTTCGTTTCCAAAATGGGACTGCTGAATACCGTTTTTGGTTATGTGCTTCCGATGATCGTCAATCCGTTTAATATATTCCTGTTCCGTCAGGTTTTTGTCAGCCTGCCCGATGATGTCTGGGAGGCTGCACAGCTGGATCACTGCAATCCTGTGAAGTATTTCTTTACAATGGTGCTGCCGATGTCCAAAACGGTCGTTGCAACTGTCAGTGTTTTCACATTCCTGAATGTATGGAATGATTACCTCTGGCCGTCACTGGTGTTCACGTCCAGCGATCTTCTGACCGCTCAGATCGGTTTGAACTCTATCACATCCAACGACAATACAACCATGGGACAGACGCTTGCTGTCATCACCCTGATTACCATTCCGGTTATTATCATCTATGCCCTTTTCTCCAAGCAGATTGTAGAGGGTGTTGTTTCCACAGGTTCCAAGGAGGGTTAACTTATGAGCTTTATTGAAATGAAGAACATCTGTAAGAAATATGCAGGTGCAGATAAAAATTCCGTAACCGATTTCAGTCTTTCCGTTGAAGAAGGTGAATTCATTGCCTTTGTTGGCCCGTCCGGCTGCGGAAAATCGACCACACTTCGTATGATTGCCGGATTTGAGGAAATCACCAGCGGCGACTTCTACATTGACGGAAAGCGTATGAATGCAGTTTTGCCGAGAGATCGTGGCATCTCTATGGTATTTCAGAACTACGCCCTCTATCCGCACATGACAGTGGAAAAGAACATTTCCTATGGTTTGAAGAATATGAAGGTACCGGCAGCGGAAATCAAGAAGAAGGTGGACTGGGCAATCGATATTCTGGGACTTTCGGAATACCGTTATCGGAAACCGAAGAATCTTTCCGGCGGTCAGCGGCAGAGAGTGGCATTGGGACGTGCAATTGTCAAGGATCAGAAGCTGTTTCTCATGGATGAGCCGCTTTCCAATCTGGACGCTAAGCTGAGAGTCAGCATGAGAAGCGAGATCAGCAAGCTGCACCGGCAGCTGGGCAGTACCACCATTTATGTGACGCACGATCAGGTAGAGGCAATGACTATGGCAGACCGCATTGTCATTATGAAAGACGGTGTGATCCAGCAGGTGGGCAAGCCGATGGACTTGTATGAGCATCCGGCAAACAAGTTTGTGGCAGGATTTATCGGTTCGCCGCAGATGAATTTCTACAAAGTAAAGGTGGCAGGGAATACCATGACTTTCTCCGACGGCAGTAAGATGCAGCTGCCGGAATCTGTTGTGACAAGACTAAACGGCAGACAGGGAACGCTGGTTCTCGGCATACGTGGCGAGGACATCAAGCTGGATCCGCAGAATCTGGATCTTTACAAGGATAATATCATGTCTGCAACGGTGGATAGTGTAGAAGTTATGGGAAATGAGAACAACCTGTACTTTAACTTCGGTGGCACTGCCTCGGTGGCGAGAGTATCCAAATATGAGATCAGCAAGCCCGGAGATACCATTGATTTTGCCTTTGTTCCGTCCAGAATGCACTTTTTTGATACACAAACCGAAGAGAGCCTTTTCTAATTAGGAGGATACTATGCAGAAAATTCATTTCAAAGCCCCGAATTGCTGGATCAATGATCCGAACGGATTTATCTGGTATCAGGGACAGTATCATCTGTTTTATCAGTGCTTTCCCTACGCACCGCAGTGGGGCAGAATGCACTGGGGACACGCTGTCAGCAAGGATCTGGTGAACTGGGAGGAAAAGGGAATCGCCCTGTATCCTACCAAGACCGATGACCGCAGCGGCTGTTTCTCCGGCAGTGCTGTGGAGCAGGACGGAACGATGTACTTGTACTATACCGGTGTCAACTATCTGGAGGAGGATCCGGAGAACATTAACCACTGTCGGAACGATCAGTTTCTCTCGGCACAGATGATGATCTCTTCCGCGGACGGTATGACTTTTGATAACCTTCAAGAAAAGAAGACGATCATTCCGACGATTGCAGAAGATAAGATCGGCAGCAAAACGCACACCCGTGACCCGAAGGTATGGCGTGGAACAGATGCGTGGTACATGGTGCTGGGAAGCTCTGTTGCCCACAAGGGCAGACTGCTGATTTATCAGAGCAGGGATTTGCAGAACTGGAAGTATCTCAATCACGTGGAAAAGGACAACTTCGGCTGGATGTGGGAGTGTCCGGACTATTTCGAGGTGGACGGTAAGGGGATCACGGTGTTTTCTCCCATGGCTTTTTTGAACGATGGAAAAGCGTATGATTCCGCAGCGATCTGTCTGTTCTCCACATTCGATGAAGCGACCGGAACGATGCAGCTTGCAGATGACGTTCAGTTTCTGGACTATGGGCTGGATCTCTATGCCCCGCAGAGTACGACTGATGAAGATGGTAATCGTGTTGTTATTGCATGGATGAGAATGCCGCAGGCAGTAGACGGTAAGTGGAACGGCATGATGTGTATTCCAAGAGTGGTCTCTGTGAAGAACGATCGCATTTATTTCCGTCCTCATCCGCATATCCAAGACGCTTTTACCAAGGAGATCTCTTCGCCGGAGCAGGCGGGAAAGTCTGGTTATCTGGTAAAGACCTCGCTGAAAAACGGCGAGTGTATCAACATTGGCGGATACCGGATCTGGCGGGAACAGGACAAGCTTTTCACAGATCGCTCTGCTGTATTTGTGAAAGACGGCAAATATCGATTGACTGCGGAAACACCGGTACTCAGGGACGGCTGTGAACTGGAGATTTATGTAGACTCCAATTTGATCGAAGTCTATGCCAATCAGGGCGAAGCAGTGATCAGCAGTGTGGTATACGGATTGTCGGAGGTAGTCACTGGCGAAGCATATACGTTGTATACGACAGAGTGAGGTGAATGCGGTATTGCCTATGATGTAACAGCTTTGGGCGAACCGCTGATCGATTTTACCGAAAGCGGAATCAGTCCGCAGAGAAATGGTCTTGTGGAAGAATTTTGGAAAACTGCATGAACAAAGGAAACACTGCATAAAGCCCGCCTGACGGCTTTGCACACAATCTGCCGAAAAATCTGACAATGCATCTTACGCACAAGCTTTATTCAGTGTTTCCCGATAAACATGATGCCAAAACCATCTCACTTTTCTCACTGCATACAAACGAAAGACAGCCTGAGATTCTACAATTGGAATCTCAGGCTGTTTGCTATCCTCTGAAAACGCCTTTTACCTCTGATGTAGTATAATAAAGCTTGACACCCTAACCTCAAAGTGTAGTTGTTCTTCACTTTATCAATTTTTTCTTGCTTTTTTTAAAACGATGTGTTATACTAGAATGTGTTCGCATAAAAATGAAATGCAGGTCTTTTCAGCAAGATTTTACGCTGACGGTGTAAATGCAATCTGCCGAAAAATCTGACAACGCACCTTACGCACAAGCTTTGTGCGGTGTTGCCTTAGATTTTCTTATTTTGTTGTGTAATCACCGTTGGCATAGAAAATTCTTGTGCATAAGATACACATGCCTTTGTTAAAGGAGTACTTGCCTTATGAAAGAACGTTTTGAAAAACAATTGCAGAGCGATTTCCCGTTTATGCAGCAAAATCGGGACAAAAAAGAAAGAAATATATATCGCAGGTGGGGGTGCGAATGCAGTTCAGGCTGGTTCGAACTGATCTACGAATTATGTCAAAGAATCACGAATAGATATGCTGAAGAAGGTATTCCGGCAAATGAGATTGACTTGGAAATTCTTCAGATAAAAGAGAAGTTCGGTACACTCAGGTTTTATTACAAATTTAAAGGCGTATCTGGCGAACTACAGGCTATTGATTTCCTCGGTGTTGCTTCTTTGAGATTTGAACCTCAGAATTGTGAGGATAACGAAGCAAAGAAGAAACTCAGGCATGATATATCAGAACTCGTTCGAGGATATGAAAAAAGGTCTGCACATATCTGTGAATACTGCGGTGAGAGAGGTATGTTCAGAATGGATATGCCATGGAAAAAAACGCTTTGTGATGATTGTTATAACGCATACTTGAAAAAACACGAAGAGAAAACAAAATCGTAAACAACAGCATTGCTCTATGAGCATCTATCTAAGAACCCGTCTTCACAAGCGTATACACGTGTCTTTTCGGCAAATTTTGCTGCATACTGCGTGAAAAACACTTGCCGGGCGACAGCCCGCCTGCGTATTTTTTCCTTGTCTGCAACAAAATTATGCTCGAAAATCCACATATATTTCTTGTGAAGACGGGTTCTAAAAAATCCCCTTACCAGTATTCGCTGATAAGGGGATTTTGCATAGATGTGGTTTTATTTTGTGGTTTCTCTGCGGATCAGAATCGGTGTAAGCACCTTGTGAATCGGTGCGGCAAGCGGCTTGGGCCTGCGTTTTTTTCGTTCGCTGATTTGCAGTGAAAGCAGTTCTACTGCCTCCTGTGCGATTTTGTCCATTTGTTGGCCAACTGTGGTAATGGGAAAAATCGCCTCTCTGGAAACGGGAGAGTTGTCGAAACCAATGATTTTATACCGTTCCGGCAATGTGCCGTATTTTCGTATAATAAGATTGAGCAGAATGTTGGCGTGGGTGTCATTGGGCATAAAGATTCCCACTTTTTTCTCTGCATATGTTTCTTCGATCTCTTGTAAAAGCTTTGTGATCTCTGCATTGTTTTCTTCAAAGTTGGCACCAAAATCCCGAATCATGATGCGATGTTCCAACCCGTTTGTTTCGCAAAAATCCTGAAATCCCTGAATGCGTTTGTAAGCTGGAATGGTATTTGGAAAATCTGCATTTGCATGGAGCAGAATGTCGCAGCCGCTTTTGGCGAGGACGGTTGCAGCCTGCACGCCACCCATGTAGTTGTCTGTATTGACACTGCACACATATTCGTCTTCCCGCTCAATGGTAACGATAGGAACGTGATATTCTGCCAGTTCTTTGGAAGAGAGCGTGTGACTTAAAATAATCAGCCCCTCTGTCTTATAGGCGAGAAGTTCCTGAATATATCGCCGTTCCACATCGGCGTCTTCGTTCCCTGCAAATACGATGAATTTATATCCGTATTCCTCATAGGTCGAGATGATGTGATCCAGCATATCCGAATAATAGTGCATATATAAGTTGGGAATGATCACGCCAACCATTTCTGTTTTGCCGTTTGCCATGACTCTTGCCAGCTTATTTTCCTTATAGTCCAGCACCTCTAAGGCATTTGCGATCTTTTCCTGATTTTCCACAGTGATGGAGTCGGGATTGTTAAAATATCGGGAAATCGTTGTTTTGGAAAAACCGGTATATGCTGCAATATCTGCAAAGGTTACATTTTTTTTCGCCATTTTTTATGCCTCCTGTTTCTTTCTTCATTATAGCACATAATCGTTTGTGAATCAATAAAAGAATTAGTAAAGTAACCAGTTTCGTAGAACTGCACAAAACGTTTTCATATTTTTTAGAAATTGCGACAAAAATCAGAAAAAAGCCTTGACAAGTAACTGGTTTCATGGTATGCTGTAATCAGCAAAGTAACTAGTTACTTTCAGGAAACACTGCATAAAGCCCGTCTGAAGGCTTTGCATGCAATCTGCTTGCAGATTTTCCGTCATATTGCCCAGAAACCCCTTTCCAGACATACCCTGTATACAATAGAGTGAGGTGCGGATATGAACTTAAAAAATGAAATTATGCTGATTACTTATGCGGACAGCATGGGAAATAACTTGAAAGAATTGCATGAACTGCTGAATCAACACTATCAGAATGCTGTTGGCGGTGTGCATATTCTGCCTTTTTTCCCGTCTTCTGCGGACAGAGGGTTTGCCCCGATGTGCTACGACAAGGTTGACGAGAAATTCGGCGACTTTTCAGATGTAGAGGCATTGGGAAAAGAGTATTATCTGATGTTTGACTTTATGGTCAATCATATTTCAGCAAGCTCTGTGTATTTCAAAGATTTTTTAGAAAAGAAAGATGCTTCAGCCTATAAGGACATGTTTATCCGGTACAGCCAGTTCTGGAAAAACGGAGAACCCACACAGGAACAGACAGATCTGATCTATAAGCGGAAACCGAGAGCACCATATGTGGATGTCACTTTTTCGGACAGCAGCCGTGATAAAGTATGGTGTACATTCTGTGAGGAACAGATCGATCTGGATATTCGCACAGAGGTGACAAAGAAATTTATCCGGGATACACTGCTCTCCATGTGTCATCACGGGGCATCTGTCATTCGACTGGATGCATTTGCCTATGCTGTAAAGAAACCGGATACCAATTGCTTTTTTATTGAACCGGACATCTGGGAACTGCTGCATGAGATCGAAGATGTTGTCAAAAAGGAACATGTAGAGATCTTGCCGGAAATCCACGAACATTACACCATTCCCATGAAAATTTCCGATCAGGGCTTTTGGGTTTATGACTTTGCTCTTCCGGTGCTGACACTGCATGCCCTCTATAATCATGACGGACAATATTTGAAGCATTGGCTGGAAATGTGTCCCATGAAACAATTTACGACATTGGACACGCATGACGGCATTGGCATTGTGGATGTAAAAGACCTGCTGCCGGACGAAGAAATTGAAAAGGTCAAAGAACAGATGTACAGCCAGGGGGCAAATGTCAAGAAGATCTACAGCTCCGAAGCTTATCATAATCTGGACATTTATCAGGTAAATACGACGTATTATTCTGCTTTGGGAAATAATGATAAAGCGTACCTGCTTGCTCGTGCAATACAGTTTTTTGCACCGGGAATCCCGCAGGTGTACTATGTGGGAATGCTTGCCGGAAGCAATGATATTGCTTTGATGGAACAGACGAAGAACGGCAGGGACATCAATCGCCATTATTACTCAAAAGAAGAAGTGGCAAAAGAGCAGGAACGTCCTGTTGTACAGGAACTGAAAAAACTAATGACACTTCGGAATACCCATCCGGCATTTTCTCTGGAGGGGACGATTCAAGTAAATTCTGCAAACGATTTGCTGACAATTACAAGAACCTTTGGAAATGATTCCATTACATTGCACGCAAACTTGACGACTTATGATTATACGATAGAATGAGGGAAATGCAGTGAAAAAATATGATGTAACAGCTTTGGGCGAACTGCTGATCGATTTTACCGAAAACGGAATCAGTCCGCAGGGGAACCCCTTACTGGAAGCGAACCCGGGCGGTGCTCCCTGTAATGTGCTTGCCATGCTTTCCAAGCTGGGAAAGCATACGGCGTTCATTGGAAAAGTCGGAGCAGATATGTTCGGCAGGCAGCTTTCCGAAATCATAAAAGAGGTTGGAATTTGTGCAGACGGACTGGTGACAGATGCAGGTGTTCCGACGACGCTTGCCTTTGTGCATACCTTTGCCGGCGGTGAACGGGAGTTCAGCTTTATTCGTGATCCGGGTGCAGACATGATGCTGACCAGGCAGGAAGTGCGTACAGATTTGATTCAGGATTCCAGAATCTTTCACTTTGGCACACTTTCCTCGACCCATGCAGGCGTTCGGGAAGCCACCAGATTTGCCATAGATACCGCAATAGAAAGCGGAGCAATGCTCTCCTTTGACCCGAATCTGCGGGAACCGCTCTGGAACAATCTTGAAGATGCAAGAACTGAAATCGAATACGGGTTCTCCAAATGCAATCTTTTGAAAATCTCAGACAATGAAGTGGAGTTTATGTTCGGGCATTCGGATTATGACCGGGCAGCAAGGGAACTCTTGGAAAAATATCCGCAGATACAGCTGATCTGCATCACGCTGGGCGGAAACGGAAGCTGTGCTTACACGAGAAATGCAGCAGCAAAAGCACCGGTCTATGATGTGAAATCTGTGGAAAAAACCGGTGCAGGAGATACATTTTTCGGTTGCGTACTGAACTATGTGCTGGAGCATGAAGTGAACAAGCTCACAAAAGAGCAGCTTCTGGAACTGCTGCGTTTTGCAAATGCCGGAGCATCGCTGATTACGACGAGAAAAGGTGCGTTAAAGGTGATGCCGAATCGGCAAGAGATACAGGATCTGATGAAATCGGAAATTATTTCAGAAGCATAAAAGCATAAGAAAGCTAAGGCAATACCGCACAAAGATTGTGCGACAGATGCATCGTCAAATTTTTCGTCAGATGAAACAAAAAGCGGAGTGAATACTTGATGTATTCACGAGCATTTTGGTGAAATATGACGGGAAATTTGCAAGCAGATGGCGTGCAAAGTCGCTAGACGCTCTTTGTGCGGTATTGCCCTAAGAGGCACATCACTTTTTGCAGGAAATGGCTGCAAAGAGTGATGTGCTTTTTTGTGTTGCCTTATGTCATTATAATGCACTGCTGTCAGAGTGCAAAATGTGTGTTTGTAAAAAAACACTTGACTTTTTTCATAAAACGTGCTATAATAATTATGCTGTGTTTGAAAATGATTTCTACATTTTCTGACAGTTTTCGAAAGTGAATTTTTTGCCGCTGTGGTGGAATAGGCAGACACAAGGGACTTTGATGTTTGTACGCATGAACAGTGCGTCTGCGATCTGTTCGCAGAGAGTGCCCACAGAGAAATCTGTGGTGTAGAAGTCGGCTAAAACGGCGAAGGCACAAACAGAACGCCGTGCTAACTCGCAAGAGTGAGTGTAGAGACCTTACACCGACTACCTAAGTCCGAAAGGATATGGTAAAGACCAAGTCCGGACTACAACATACAATTTTGTGTGGCTATGGTAACATAGAGTAGTGAGAAAATCCCTCGGTAGCGATACCGTACCGGTTCAAGTCCGGTCAGCGGCACCAAAAAAGGTACAAATCTTGTATTTGTACCTTTTTATTTTTTGTGCGGTATTGCCTTGAATATATCACTCGGAAAATCCTTTTAAATTATAGCCGAAATAACATCTAATACACTTATCTTCCAAAAACCGAAATGTTGTTGATGCTAAACTGTTATAAATTTCAAATCCTTCATATCGGATTCCATAATCATCATCTGTCTTTGTTCAAAAATGAATTGATCGGAATTTTGGAGTTGGTCATGTTCCTACTTGTGAGTGGTGGATTTAAGAAATTAGAAATTAGCATTAAGCAGTCTTTTTAAATGTATACGACTTCTTTCTTCTATTTCTGTAACCATTTTATCTAACTCTGTTGTAGACCTATGCAATATATGATTCTGTATCTTTTCATATGTGGCAATTTTCTCTGCACAATCTGCGATCCATTTTGTCAGCTCTTCCGCATAATCCGGATCTTTCTTTAAAATAACCCTATCCCGATTCATGAGTGTACCAGTATGCAGTCTGTTCTGTGTCTGGACATGATCCGCCATGATACGGCGACAATCAGATATGCGATATTCCATACAGCGCAAGGCATCTTCATAGTGGTGCAGTTTCAAAGATAGTCCATAATGTACAGGATCTGCAAAATTCCATGTTTCACTTTCTTCCGCATAGAAATATTCCAGATCTGCGAACTGATGGAAATAAGGCAGGATGTATTTTTCCATGTCACTACAAGCATTTCGAAGGCTGTTTATTGTTCTGTCTTCGTCATAAAAATCTGCGTATAGCCTGGATGCATAGTATTCCTTTATGATTTCCGGTTCTGGATGAAACAGAGATGGTTCAAGTTTTTTCATCAAACCCGGTAAATCAAAACCAAGTTCATCTGAAATATCACAAACATCTTCTATTTCTTTTTCTATATCCATACAATAGGGAAGCATATCCAAATATACAGTATAATAAGGTGCGTATCGTTCTTTTTTTGCAGTGATAAAAAAACACTGTTCCTGATTAATTTCCTTATAAAACAAACTTTTATGAAGTTTATATCCATAGGGAAACAGTAATTGCCGAAACATCTTTTTGTACAATGTGGAAAATGTATGCAAATTTAAACTCCTTTCAACATATAGCAATATAGTTACTAGATAGCTGGTTGCATAGCCGGTGCTGGCTGTCCAACGCCACTTCCGGAATAAGCGGCACTTGCTAATAGCAAAATCAACAATGTTTCGTATGCCATTTCTTCTGCATTTAGCTTTTTCCGTGAATAATTATAAAGAATAACTCCTTCTTCTGGTTGCCAATATGTAACATCATAATACTCATAGGCTCCAGCTCTATACACAAAGTTGCCATTCATATTTTCATCGTCAATATTTTTTCTACACCGAATGCATCATAAATATACAACTTCACTATCTCGCCGTCTGCATCCGTCAGATTGACAACATCTCCATGTGCATTCTGCGTATAGTACTGATAATCCGTCTTGACATTGCCGCTCTGCTTGCTGAATTTCGCCAGCAGATTTGTACCACGAACATAAACCTCAGTGCTGTACCAGTCACTGTCATTCTATATCTCTCAGATAATCTTTTACAATCTTTTCTTCAAAGTACTTCCATATAACACCATCTGAAGCTTCTTCAATATTTCCACCATCATCAACGGGAATATATTCAGCAAAATTTCCAATAAAACGAATGCTTTTAGGAATGGAGCGTATAGAAGATGCAATCATAAAATAACCGTAATTATAATTTCCATCATTCCTTGGAATACTACTCCATTTCACACATGTTGTTTTGGGAGGAAATGTTAACTCCTCTGCAATCCAACAGCGAACCACAGGATACTCATCGACATTCTTTTTCATTTTTCTCTTTGCAGCAACTTGAAATATAATAAATTTTCCATGTAACCCGTTTTCTTTTGCAAGATTGCTAATCAATGGATAAGCAAACACATCACCAATATTCCAGGGGCACTCATAAAATTTCTTTATCCGAATCGGTTTTGCCTCTGGCTGCGGTGAAAGTAATTTAGCCTTTAATTTTTCCAAAACTGTTTTTCTTTTCTTTCCCAGAGCAGATGACTCTAAATTCCAACGTTCAACATCTGAGTTGCTTTCGATATATGCTAATGCCGTCTGTTTAATATCTTCGTCTAAGCGGCCTTTTTTCCATAAAATGTCCGCACATACAAACCAAAATACTGGTATGTCCGGATCGTCATTATATGCGTTATCCACATATGTTTTCTTTAACTCCTCAAATGCTTCTCTATATGGCTTTCCAGAATTGATTGCATCTAAAAATTCACTTTTCACATCCAGTGCAAAATCATCGGAATACAATCCCGTACCCCATGCACCCATAATTCGTTTCTCCCTTTCACTGTCGTGTTGATTTTGCTACCTTAGGGCAATACCGCACAAAGAGCGTCTGGCGACTTTGTACGCCATCTGCTTGCAAATTTCTCGTCATATTTCACAAAAATGCTCGTGAATACATCCAGTATTCACTCCGCTTTTTGTTTCATCTGACGAAAAATTTGACGACGCATCTGTCGCACAATCTTTGTGCGGTATTGCCTTAGGGCTCGCCTGAAAAATCCGTATATTTGTCAAACAGTCCTATTCCACTTTTCCCATCAATGGCAATCTTACAGCGAAAGTCGTTCCTTTTTCTGAACTTGATTCCACACAGACATTCCCGCCATGCAATACTGCAATTTCTTTCACAAGGGCAAGCCCTAAACCGACACCGCCCATTTGCCTGCTTCTTGATTTATCTACACGAAAAAACGGCTGAAAAATACTCTCTCTGTATGCTTCCGGAATCCCACAGCCTGTGTCTGTAATATGCAGCAATGCCTGATGCTGTTCCTTCCGGATAGAAACCGTTACGCTGCCGCCTGTATGATTGTATTTGATCGCATTCTCAACGAGATTAAACAGCAGTCTGTAAATCAGTGTATCACTGCCGATCATATGAATGTCCTCACAGTTTTGATGCAGTGTAATATTTTTCTGTTCCGCAAGTGTGGTGAGATCCGTCAGGATCTCGTCAACCAGCGGTGCCAATTCGATTTCATCGGAACGTGAAACAGACTGCAAATTGCTCATTTCCAGAAGCGTGCGGACAAGGGCAGTCAGGCGGTTTACCTGATCGATTTGAAATTGAACCAGTTCTGCGGTTTCTGCACAGCTGTCAGAATGTTCTTCGGCGAACAGTTCCAATTTTGTCTGCATCATTGCCAACGGTGTACGCAATTCATGTGCAGCATTTCCTGCAAACTGACGCTGTAAGTCGAAGGAAAGTGCCAGTCGGTCAAGCATATGATTGACCGAGCAGCTCAGCTGCTGAAATTCTGCTGCGGTGTTTTCATCAAAACGGGTGCTGGTAAGATTGTCCTGATTGATGTTTTCTGTCTGCTTTGAAAATTGTTTCAGCGGTTTGAGTGCTCTGCCGCTTACAAAATATGCGATCGCTGCACTAAGCAGTGTGACTGCGGCTGTGATATACCAGCATTTTCTTCCGAATTCTGCTTTCACATCGTAAATTTCCTGCGAAAACTGATGGAGAAATGCGGACATCTGCTGATCATCAAATTCAATTTTCAGAACATCGGAACTTTCTGGATCATATTCCGTGACAAAGCCATTCAGCGAATCTATGCCGACCGTACCGGAACGATAGAGCAGAAGATTGGAACATATACAAGTTCCGGCAATCAAAATGGCAGTCAGCAGTGTGATTCTCCATTGAAAGGACAGTCGTTTCATTCGCTTCATTTTGATTCTCCTTCTATTTCATAACCCTCTCCGATTCGATTCCGAATGGGGTCATAGCCAAGAACTGCACGGAGTTTTTTCCGGAGTGCAGAAATGTGGACACGAATCGAATTGCTGAAACTGTCCACGCTGCTGTCCCATACATGTTCAATGAGTTCCTCCTGACTGACGGGTCTGCCCTGATGCAGCATCAGATATTCCAGTACGCCGGTTTCTTTGCGTGTCAGATTGATTACAACGCCGTCTGCTGTTGCAGTACGACTTTTGGTGTCGTATACGATCTGTCCGCATTGCAGGCGTACATCCCGCTGAATGAACTGCCGGCGTGTCAGGCTGCGGATTCTGGCTTCCAGTTCTGCAAGGTGAAATGGCTTCGAAAGGTAATCATTTGCCCCTGCATCCAGTCCCTCCACTTTGTCAGCAATTTCGCTTCGTGCGGATAAGATCAATACCGGCGTTTCCTGATTTTCTTTCCGGAAGCTGCGGAGAAGCGTCATTCCATCGATCTTAGGAAGGTTCAGGTCTAATAATATCAAATCATAATATTCCACAGACAGATATTCTGAAGCTGTTTCTCCATCGCCGCAGGCATCGACTTCATATCCTGAACGCTGTAATTTTTTTGTGATGTCCTCCCGCAGGGATTGTTCATCTTCTATCACGAAAAGTCTCATAGCATGCTCCCCAGAGATTGTTCTGTATCTTTTTTCACATGGTTTACCGTTAAAAGCTTGCCATGGAGCAGTGTTTGGGGCAGGATACAAAACAGGCTCTTATAATTTTTACCTTTATTATAACAGACGCAGATAAAATCTGTGTTAATTTTCTCTTAACGCAGATTTTATATCGCATGATGTATACTGGTGTCATCAAAGCATTGGAGGGAAACAAATGGTATTCAAAAAAGCGGCAGTGCAAGTGCTGCTTCTTCTTGCGGGAATAGCGATGCTCATCTTTGGCATCTGGCGGGAGGAAGCCCAGACAGTTTTTTCAAAAGCGATCCGCCTGTGTATGGAGTGTGTTGGAATTGGCTAAGAACAAACAGATCAACAAAAAAAATGTGCACATTCTTGCACGGTTTCGCGGTTGGATTCAGGCAGCAGCAGCACTTCTGACCAACATGCATCTCCCCAATTTTTTGAATGGTTCTCTGAATCGGGGAAAGGGAAAATACGCCTGTGTGCCGGGATTGAATTGCTATTCCTGTCCGGGAGCAGCAGGCTCTTGTCCCATCGGGGCATTTCAGGCAGTTGTAGGGTCATCGAAATTCAAGTTTTCTTACTATGTCACCGGAATATTGATATTGCTTGGTGTTTTGCTGGGGAGATTTATCTGTGGATTTCTGTGTCCGTTCGGCTGGTTTCAGGAGCTTTTGCATAAGATCCCGTCGCCAAAGCTCTCTACCCAAAAGCTGAAACCGTTGCGTTATCTGAAATATGGTATTTTGCTGGTGATGGTGATTCTTCTCCCGATGGTAGTCGTCAATGAGCTGGGAATGGGGGATCCGTTCTTCTGCAAATACCTTTGTCCGCAAGGCGTGCTGGAAGGTGCGATTCCGTTGTCGATCACCAATGAAGGGATCCGCACGGCACTTGGTGCACTTTTTTCATGGAAAGCATTTGTCCTGCTGGCTGTGATACTTGGCAGTGTGTTTTTCTACCGCCCGTTCTGCAAATGGCTGTGTCCGCTGGGAGCATTTTATGCACTTTTGAATCGGGTATCGCTTTTTCAGATGAAGGTGGACAAAGACAAATGCGTATCCTGCGGAGCTTGTGCAAAGGCATGCAAAATGGATGTCGATGTCACCAGACAGCCCAACCATGCCGAGTGTATCCGCTGCGGCATGTGTATGAAATCCTGTCCGACCCATGCCATATGTTATCAATATGGTTTTGGAGATCTATCAAAGGCAAAAGAAATTTCAACAGAAAAAAAGGAGCTTAAAAAATGAAAATGAAAAAGAATCTGATGATGATGTTAGCAGCTTGTCTGGCACTTTCTGTCCCGCTCAGCGGATGCGGCAGTACGGTAAAGGACACTTCTTCAAGCGTGTCCAGTGAAGTATCCGGCGAAGCAGAAACATCCGGAAAATCTTCACAGGAACTTTTGGATGAGGAAAATGCGATCATGGCGAAAAACAATGATCTGTGGGAAAAGGTGTTTGCATCTATGAGCAAAAATGTCACAGAGGACACGCTGAGTTCAAACTACGGCGATGTGCTGATGGCTGCTGTAGACGGTGCAAAAGATCAGTTTACTGATGCAGAATATGAAACGCTGAAATCAGATGCAGAACAGATCCGCAAAATTGAAGAGGAGATCGCAGCACTTCCGACGGATTCTTCTGAGGAGCAGACCAGCGATGCGTCTGGCACTGCATTCCCGCAGTTTGAGGGAAAAGATCTGGACGGAAACAAGGTGGACAGCAGTGTTTTCGCAGAGAATGCTGTGACAGTGGTGAATTTCTGGTTCAATGAATGCAAACCCTGTGTGGAGGAACTCAGTGAAATGAATGCCCTGAATGATCGCATCAAAGAACAGGGCGGTGAAGTGCTTGGTGTAAATGTCGGTGCACTTGACGGTGATGAGCAGAATATTGCGACGGCGAAACAAATTCTGGAAACAAAGGGAGCGAAATATCGGAACATCTATTTTGATTCTGACAGCGATGCCGGAAAATTTGCACTGGGTGTCACTGCGTTCCCGACAACGTATGTCATTGACAGAAACGGCAATATCGTGGGCGAAGCACTTATGGGCGGCATTGACAATGACGAAAATCTCAGTACACTTCAGAATACTATTGATGAGGTTCTCGCAAAAGATGCTCAAAAGTAAAGAAATACCACACAAAGATTGTGCGACAGATGTGTCGTCAGATTTTTGGCAGATTGCATAAAGTTCCGCAGGCATACATTTACACAAGATCATATGACAATGATGCAAAAGTACATGACAAAAATGATATACATCGCAATGTGAAATTGCTATAATAGACACAGTAAGCAAAACGGCACATTTCACAGGAGGGAATGTATATGAATTGGAGAAAAGTCGCAGCTGGTTTTACGGCAGCACTGCTGTCTGTAACAACAGCATCTATTTTTCCGACGAAAACAGTTTTTGCCGCTGACGTTTGTGTCATTGATACAGACACAGAACATCAGATGATTCGGGGATTCGGCGGAATCAACCATCCGGAATGGGCAGGAGATCTGACGCAGGCACAGCGGCAGACGGCATTTGGAAACGGAGAGAATGAACTGGGGCTGACGGTACTTCGGGTGTTTGTGAATCCGGACAGCAGCCAGTGGAACAGAGCACTCCCGACTGCACAGTTTGCGACGCAAATGGGTGTCACTGTTTTTGCATCACCGTGGGAACCGCCGGCAAGTCTAACGGAATCCGGCGGAAGCAACGGTAAGCTACATCTGCCCAAATCCAATTATGCTGCCTATGCAAAGCATCTGAATGATTTTGGCACTTACATGAAAAATAATAATGTTGACTTGTACGCTATCTCTGTACAGAATGAACCGGATTATGCGTCCGAGTGGACATATTGGTCTACTGATGAAACAACAGATTTCATTGCCAACTATGGCGATCAGATCACAAGCACCCGATTGATGTCACCGGAATCTTTTCAGTATGTACCGGAAAATGCCTCATGGGTGCCGGACGGCGGCAAGAAATTTTACCGGAAAATCTTGAATAACAGCAAGGCAATGGCAAACTGTGACTTGTTCGGTACGCACTTTTACGGCACACAGCGTTCATGGATGGACTTTCCGGAACTGGAAAACAGCGGAAAAGAAATCTGGATGACAGAAGTTTATGTTCCAAACAGTGACAAGGATTCGGCGAATCGCTATCCGGAGGCACTGCAGGTTTCGGAAAATATCCATAATGCTATGGTTGTGGGCAATATGAGTGCCTATACCTGGTGGTATATCCGCCGGAATTATGGTTTGATGACGGAAGACGGAAAGATCAGCAAGCGTGGGTACTGCATGGCACAATACTCCAAATATGTTCGTCCCGGCGATGTGCGGATCGATGCTACGGAACAGCCGGCAGACAATGTCTATGTGTCTGCATATAAGGGCGATGACAATCAGGTAACCATTGTTGCCATTAACAAGGGAACAGAAAGCTATTCGCAGCAGTTTGCTGTAGATGCTGATGCACAAATTTCAGAGGTTGACCGTTATCGTACTTCCTCCTCTGAAAATCTGGCAAAAACAGGAAATATGGAGCATGACAGCAGCAGCTTCTGGGCACAGCTTCCTGCGGAAAGTGTTTCTACGTTTGTTGTGACATTGGAAGACAAGCCGGTAGAACCGGATAAAAACGGCTATTATTTTCATGATACTTTTGAGGCGGACAACTGCGACTGGCAGGGACATGGTGCAGCAGATATTGCACTGAGCGGAAGAATACCGTATCAGGGAACCAATGCACTTTTAGTGCAGAATCGTGCCAGTGCGTGGAACGGAGCAGAAAAAACGCTGCCGGCAAAAGCATTTCAGGCTGGAAAAGAATATAGTTTCAGCGTATGCCTGAATTACATGGACGGAGAAAGTTCCAAAAATGCTGCACTTTCTCTACAGTACACAGATGCTGCCGGAGAAACGAAGTACGCCAGAATTGCGTCTGCTTCCGCAGCAAAAGGAAACTATGTGCAGCTCGCAAATCCCAGTTTCAAACTGCCGGAGGGCGGAAAGAATTTTAAAATTTATGTGGAAACGGAAGGCGATACAGATAATTTCTATATCGATGAGGCAATCGGTGCCGTGAAAGGAACTGTGATCGACGGACCGCCTGTGGTAACCACCACAACGACGACCACAACAACTACTACCACCACAAAGGCAACGACAACAACTACAAAGGCAACGGTAACGATCACAAAGGCGACCACCGCAACTTCTGCTTCGGCGACGACAGCGGCAACCACGACAGTGATAACAGAAAAACCGCCTGTAAATACCGGCGACGTCAATGCAGACGGCAAGGTAAATCTGGCAGATGTTGTGCTTTTGCAAAAGTGGCTGCTTGGCGTTCCGGAAACAAAGCTTGCTGACTGGCAGGCAGGGGATCTGCATGCAGACGGTGTGCTGAATGGTTTCGACCTTTGTCTGCTCCGGCATACAGCGACATCTTCCGGCAATATCTGACGATGCAGTTTACAGATATGTTTTGTGCATCGTTGCTCTGAATTATGACATTTTGTTTCATCTGATTTCCTATAAAAACCCGAGATTCTCATGTGGGATCTCGGGTTTTCCTTTTGCAGTGGATTTTTGTATTTGACATGCTTCACAAAATATAGTATAATATTGTTATCAATTATGATTGTATTGACTAAAACTTCGCCAGTGAGAACTTTAGGCAATACCGCACAAAGAGTGTGCGACAGATGCGTCGTCAAATTTTTCGTCAGATGAAACAAAAAGCGGAGTGAATACTTGATGTATTCACGAGCATTTTTGTGAAATATGACGAGAAATTTGTAAGCAGATGGCGTGCAAAGTCGCCAGATGCTCTTTGTGCGGTATTGCCTTTACAAAGAGAGGAGTGAAAATTCTGCCATGTCTGAACAATCTTCTGTGCAGCACGTTTTGACCAAATCGCAGCTCTGCTATTTCAGCCGGCAGTTTTCCAATATGTTTGGACTGCCGGTACGCCTCTACCGACAGCAGGAGAAGATCTACACCTATTCTCCGGTGCAGCTGGCAGCAGATCCTGTGATTCTCTGCATTGATGCACTTTTGCAGGAAACCGCACCACTGGGCTATTTTTCCTATCACGATATGTTTTACTATGGCTATGTCCGGCATCAGTCGTACTGCTTTGTCGCCGGACCAGTCAGCGAACTGGCAATTTCGGAACACGAATTGAAAAAGCTGGGAGGTTCGCTGCATTTGCTGCCTGAACAGTTTTCTGTGTTTGCAGCTGAGATGAAAACGCTTTCGGGAATGCATCCGGATACCCTTTTGCAGGCAATGATCCTGTACAATTTCACAGTCAACCGAACCATGTACGACATTTCTGATCTGCGGATCCAGCAAAGGGAACAGAAAACCATTACAGCAGAAATGAAAGAAAATGAAATCCTGTCCGATCCGGAAAACAGAAATCCAGAAGGGCACATGCGTTCTCTGTCGATTGAGCAGGACATCATTCGGAAAGTGCAGCAGGGCGACGTAGACGGTCTGATCGATGGTGCAACAAAAATTCCGGCAGTTCGTTCCGGACAGCTTGCACCGCAGCTGCTGCGGCATCACAGGAATTTTTTCATTCGGCTGGAAACCATTGTTTCCCGTGCGGCGATCCAGGCTGGTCTGCCTGCCGAAGAAGTTTTGGAAACGGAGGAACACTACATTTCCAAATGCGAATCCCTGCCGGACATGGAACGAATCAAGAACTTGCAGTATCACATGATCCTGGACTATGCCGATCAGGTGCGAAAGCTGAAACAGTGCGGCGGCAGCCAGTCCCGATTGGTGCGAAATGTGTTGCAGTATATCCGCAGCCATATGGCAGAACCGATCCGCACCGCAGACATCGCAGCATACTGCGGCAAAAGCCGCGGCGGACTGACTACGGAATTCAAAAAGCAAACAGGCAGGACGCTGTCTGATTTTATCCAGCAGCAAAAAATGCAGGAGGCAGAAACACTGCTGTTGAAAACAGAGCAAAATCTCTCCCAGATCAGCAGTCTGCTGGGGTTCTCGTCCCAGAGCCATTTTACACGAGTTTTTAAAGAAGTTCACGGTATGACACCCACAGAATTTCGAAAATCGCAGGGATAAAATTTACTTTACAAATATATAAATTGCATGACAATCCTGCAATACAAGAAATCTTCCTTCTGTTACAATAAGTGTAGTTTAAATCGAAGTTTACATCAACAAAAGGAGGAATTTTTTGTATGAACAAGCAAAAA
>NZ_QSTT01000021.1:2621-32316 GCF_003438725.1 Ruminococcus sp. OM06-36AC | reverse complement strand
AATCCTAAATTATGCAAGTATTTTTTGTCAAAGCGAATCATTCGATAAATTCCGGTTTGCAAAATAAATCAACAGAAAAATCATGGAGGCAGGTATGAAAAGCAAAATCATATATTGCATCAATTTTATTTGGACAAGCTTCGTTGCGTTTTCGTTTCCGATATGCTTTGGTTTGATTTATCTCAACATAACTGGTCATGCAAAAGGCTATAGCTATGATTTAGGATCAGAGAAAGATGTTTCTATCATGTTGGGCTGTGTGGAACTTCTCATTTGGCTTGCCCTTGCACTGCCCTCAAATATCTATACCTTTCGGAAAACACTGCGTAAAGGCAAAGCGTATTTGCTGATACCGATCGCATGGTACATAGTCCTTGCTGTAATTTGCCTGATGATCACATTCGGTGGGTGGTCAGAATACGCAAAAGAAGTATTTCATGTCAGAAAAATTGAATTAAATGGAAACGAGGACACTGATATTGTCTTTTACAATGGAACTGAATATCTTTCCGGACTTTTTTATTGTGCAGATGATGACAGGAGGATCATTGGACGTATAGATCATGGTGCTAGAGTCTATACGGTTGGTTCAGATACATCGCCGCAGTATCTTCTAATTGTAGGCAGAGATAATAGTGGCACCTTTATTGCAGAAGGTGCTTCTGTTCCAACAAGTGGAAAAATCACCAAAATACTGATCGATCCCGGAATTCGCAGCGATAATTCACAGTATCTTTCATCTGCTGATGAGATCGCTGTGATTGATGAAATAACAAATCTATCAGGCGAATTCCAGACATTTCGTGTGGATAATTATTACACAAATGGCAATGCCTTTTACTATGTATACAATAACAGTAATGTGTCATGCAATGAAAATTATGGTGGCTATATTGCTTTTACCGAGGGGAAATGGATATATGCTCCACCTGAAAACAGACCTGTATGGACAGGCGAATGCAATGGTGTAACGATAGAAGCCCTTGTTATTGATGATGAGGAGATCATTGAAAAAATGTGCAGGACTGACATGGTGAAATATATAGATTATCAAAAGTGATTATAGGGTATCCATTTGCGGCATCTGTGCAAAACGCAACAAAACAACACATATTCTATATGCAACCTGACGAAAGCAAAAAGAAGATTTCTAAATCACTTGACTTTTGCATAGAAATGTGGTATAATTCATATCAAACAGATAGGTAATATAGAAGTTACCGGAAAGGGAGTCATATCATGAAAGTTTATCAGAAGATCACAGATCTGATCGGCGGAACACCGCTGCTGGAACTGACAAATCTGGAGGCAAAGGACGAACTGCCGGCAAAGATCTACGGCAAGCTGGAATATTTCAATCCGGCTGGCAGCGTCAAGGACAGAATCGCCAAGGGCATGATCGATGATGCAGAGGCAAAGGGTCTGCTGAAGCCGGGCAGTGTCATCATTGAACCCACCAGCGGCAATACCGGAATTGGTCTGGCTTCCATTGCGGCAGCCAGAGGCTATCGTCTGATTATTGCAATGCCGGAAACCATGAGCGTTGAACGCCGCAACCTGATGAAAGCATACGGTGCAGAACTGGTGCTGACAGAGGGTGCCAAGGGCATGAGCGGTGCGATCGCCAAGGCAAAGGAACTGGCAGCGGAGATCCCCAACAGCTTCATTCCGTCGCAGTTCACCAATCCGGCAAATCCGGACGTGCATGAAAAGACCACCGGCGTGGAGATCTGGGACGACACAGACGGTACAGTAGACATTTTCGTTGCCGGCGTAGGCACTGGCGGTACGGTTACCGGCGTGGGCAGATACCTGAAGTCCAAGAATCCCAACGTCAAGGTCGTTGCAGTAGAACCGAAGGGTTCTCCGGTGCTGTCCGAGGGCACAGCTGGTCCGCATAAGATTCAGGGTATCGGTGCCGGATTTGTGCCGGATACACTGGATACCAGCGTGTATGATGAAGTCATTGCCGTAGAAAACGAAGATGCGTTCGAAATCGGTAGAGCCATTGCCAGAAGCGAGGGCGTGCTGGTAGGCATTTCCTCCGGTGCAGCTGTCTGGGCAGCAATTCAGCTGGCAAAGCGTCCGGAAAACAAGGGCAAGACCATTGTGGCACTGCTGCCGGATACCGGTGAAAGATACCTGTCCACACCGATGTTTTCTTAAGAAGTTCCTATGAGCGAAACAAAACCAAACACACCAGCAGAGATCCTGTATCATTTTATAGAGGGACAGCTGGAACTGGAGCCGGAGCACTATCCGTACACCGTCGCACAGATAACGGCTCTGGAAACAAAGGTGAAAGCCAACACGCCGCTGACCGATGCAGAATCGGAAACACTGCGGGAAGTGCTTCAGACCTACATGGAACTGTACGAGTACAGCGAAGCCGAGCAGGAAAAAGTGCTTTCTCTGCTTTCACGCTAACAGAATACAAATAATACAAATAACAGCCGCAGGGAAACCGGATTTCCGTTCTCTGCGGCTGTTGTTTTATTTATGTTGAAATGCCGGCAGAAACTGTTGGAAAAACGCCTCCGGTGTCATCAGCACACTGGAAGTGTCCGAACAGGGCGAAAAGCACAGCAGCTTTGATTGCCGCAATGTGTTGTCCGCCTGTATCCGGCAGAGGTGCTCTTGGTCGAACAGCAGTCCCATAGGGGAAAGGGTGTGGGGCTGGCAGTGCAAAATTTCACAGATCTGCTGTAATTCTGCCGGCTCTGCGGGAGCATAGGATTCCGGCGGGGAAACTGTTTTCGCGTCTGTACCCAGCATCAGCAGGAAGCCGCCTGTGGTGCTGACGAAAACTCTGCACACCGGAAAAACCGGCTCCAGCTTAGATTTTTTCAGACTCTGTATCCACTGTGTCCGGTCACGATAGGCGGGGTGACAGAAGCGGGTAAAGGGAATGTCCTGCCGCATCAGATAGGAGTAGAGCAACAGTGCATCTGCATTCATGGCAAATCCGCCTCCTTTTCCGCGGGACAGACGACGTTCCGATAATAACGGGTGAAGTGCTTCGGCGTAATGCCCGTGAATTCCTTGAATTCCCGTTGAAAATGAGCCTGATCGGCATAATTCAGCAGGTCAATAAAACTGGAAACCGAATCGGCAGAATGCTCCATCATGCGGTTGAGAGCATATTGAAACCGTGCAATGCGGGCGTACATCTTCGGGGAATAGCCCATGGCATCGGAAAACATGCGGGTGAGGTGGCGTTCGGAATAACAGATTTCTTTGGCAATGTCCCCGACTTCCACATTGCCGTTGGCGTGACTGGTAAGGTATAAGACTTGCTGCACTGTTTCCTCAACTATATATTGTTCCGGCGAGAATCGGAGCAGATATTCCTGGAACAGCCGTGCCCGTTCCCAGAGGGTGTCCGTTTCAAAAATCTGTTCCAGCAGCAGTGCGGTATCTGCCGGAATCTGCGGAACAAAGGTTTCCGTGTTGGTGATCTCTTTCAGACAGACCTCGTGATTGGGAAAAAACATGCCCGGTTTCAGGCGTACTCCGAAATAGTCTGCATGCGGATACACGATAAGGGACTTTCTGCAAAACGGAGAACCGATCAGTTCCATTTTGTTCTGCTGGTTGTGGCGGATAAAGACGATGTCCACACAGCCGTCCGGAATGCAGCACATGAACAGGTTCTCGTTGGTGCGGTCGATGATCTTGTGGGTGGAGAATTGATAATATCGTGCAGCAAAAGGCGTTTTTTGAACTGCCTCCTGATAGTGCTTGACATCAAATGAGAAAAAAGGCTGCCGGATCATAAAGTCAGAATAGCTTTGATACAGATTTTTCATAGGAATTCTCCTCTCGGTGTACCAGCGATTGTAACAATTAAAACTAGGGGGTGTTGACACTATAATGATATGCGAATTTTGTGAGGTGATTTTTCTCCGTTCTAGGCAAAAATTCGCAGGCCTGCTTTCGCACGGCAAGGATTTTTAACGACGAACGGGGAAAAATCACCCCAAAAGACACGTGTCAGGCTTAGTGTCAACACACCCTAGAGATAACTGTCGAAGTCAGCTAAGCTACAATGTACTGGGGCAATCCCGCCTGTCAGCTTTGCACATAATCGGCCGGTGCATCTTACGCACAAACTTTGTGCGGTGTTGCCTTAAGATATTCTTATTATAAAAACCGTGGCGTTATTTGTCAATCCTGCACGGCGGATTTCTGCTTTTTGTTTTTGAATTTGCAGTTTCACTTTATTATATTAGGTATTGCGCGCTGAATTTTGGTTAGCTTGTGATAACCAAGATTGTTATTTTAAGTTTTAGCGTGTCCGTTTTTTTCAATAAAACCAGCCGGCATGGGTGTATACTAAGTACAGAAACAAGGGAAACGCAAAGCGAAAGCCACAGCGGCAGAAACGCATTTGCGGTTCCGGAGGAACAGAAAACGAAGCTGCAAAGGTGCATCTGATTCGGAAGATGTGCCTTTTTCTCGTTTCTGCCCAGTGCTTCTATAGAAAGACAATTGAGGAGGTCTTCGTTATGCGTATTAGTGAGCATCCGATTATCGAAAGCTATCACAAAGGGAAGCAGATCACGTTTACTTTCGACGGAAAGGAACTGACTGGTTATGAGGGCGATTCCATTGCTGCAGCGTTAAAGGCAGCCGGCGTCATGGTACACCGCTACACAGCGAAGCAGCACAAGCCCAGAGGCATTTTTTGTGCCATTGGCAGATGTACCGACTGTGTCATGATCGTCAACGGCGTTCCCAATGTGCGGACTTGTGTCACTCCTCTGGAGGAGGGCATGCAGATCCAGACGCAATACGGCGTAGAGCCAAAGAAGGAGGACTGACAATATGAAACGGCATGAATTGATCGTCATCGGTGCAGGACCTGCGGGTCTGAGTGCAGCGATCGAAGCAAAGAAAAACGGCATGGATGTTATCGTGTTCGATGAAAACCAACGCCCCGGCGGACAGCTGTTCAAACAGATCCACAAGTTCTTCGGTTCCAAGGAGCATCATGCTAAGACCCGTGGATTTATCATTGGTCAGCAGCTTCTGAAAGAAGCAGAGGATCTGGGCGTTCGGGTAGAACTGGACTCCACCGTAATGGGTATCTACGAAAATAAGGAAGTCACCGTAAAGCAGAACGGTGAAGTCCATCATTATAAAGGCGATGCGATCATCATCGCCACCGGTGCTGCCGAAAATATGATTCCGTTCAAGGGCTGGAACATTCCGGGTGTTATCGGTGCCGGTGCGGCACAGACCATGATGAACATTCAGGGTGTGCAGCCGGGCAGCAAGATCCTCATGGTCGGCTCCGGCAACGTGGGACTGGTCGTCAGCTTCCAGCTGCTGCAAGCCGGCTGTGAAGTGGCAGCCATTATCGATGCGGCTCCCAGAGTCGGCGGCTATGGTGTCCATGCGGCAAAGTTGGCAAGAACCGGCGTACCGTTTTACCTTTCCCACACCGTTGTGGAGGCAAAGGGCACGGACCGTGTTACCGGTGCGGTGATCGCACAGGTGGACGAGCACTTCCAGCCCATTCCGGGAACAGAAAAAGAACTGGACGTGGATACCATTTGTATTGCCGTTGGTCTGACACCAATGTCCCAGCTGGCAAGCAATGCCACCTGTGATATGGAACTGATTCCCCAGAAGGGTGGTCATGTGGCACTGCTGAGCGAATACGGCGAAACTTCCGTAGAAGGCATCTATTGTGCCGGTGACGTTGCCGGTATCGAGGAAGCAAGTTCCGCAATGATTCAGGGCCGAAGCGTGGCTTCTCACGTCAGCATGAAAGCCGGCTACCTTACTGAAGACGAGTTCGAGAGCAAGTATCAGGGCTATCAGGAGGCTCTGGGACAGCTGCGGCAGGGCATGTTTGCCCCGAAGAATAAGGGCAGAAACGACTTCACGGAAACTGATGAGGGCTATCCGATCTCCAAGACGCTGCTGGCACACGGTTATATGACTGAGGAGGAACTTTCCAAGTTTCCGGCGGCTTCTTACCAGAAAGCCGGTATCCACCCTGTGATCGAGTGTACCCAGAATATTCCGTGTAACCCGTGCCAGGACGCATGTCATTTCGGCTGCATCAAGGTGGGCGAGAATATCACACGGCTGCCGGCAATCGATGAGGAAAAGAAGTGCACTGGCTGTGGCTTGTGTGTGGCTTCCTGCTCCGGTCAGGCAATCTTCTTGGTGGACGAAACCTATGAAGAAGGCTTTGCTTCCGTGACATTCCCCTATGAGTTCCTGCCTATGCCGAAAATCGGCGATAAGGGCAAGGCTCTGGATCGTCAGGGCAAGCCGGTCTGCGATGCAGAGATCGTTGGCATCAAAAAGACACCGATCATGGACAAGACCGCAGTGGTCACGATGAAGGTGCCGCTGGAATATGTGCACGCTGCAAGATTCTATCGGGCAGAGGTTTGACGAAAGGAAGGTGCAGGATAATGCGTAAAATGATTCGGGTTGCCAATCCGGAACCCTTTGTAGAACGGGAAGACGATGACATGATCATCTGCCGGTGTGAGGAGATCACCAAGGGCGAGATTCGTCGGGCAGTGTATGACGGTATGCGTACCACCAATGAAGTGAAGCGGTATCTGCGTTCCGGCATGGGGCTGTGTCAGGGGCAGACCTGCCAGCGGCTGGTGCAGGGCATTATCGCTTCGGAACTGAAAGTGCGGCCGTCCGAGCTGGGCATGATTCAGGGCAGAGCACCGGTTCGTCCCGTAGAGATTCGGACGTTCAGCAAAAACGTGACAGATGTAAAGGAGGACTAAGCCATGCTGGAAAAACGAGAAGCAGATGTGATCATCATTGGCGGCGGCATCATGGGCTGTGCAACAGCCTACCGGCTGGCAAAGCGGGGTGTCGATGTTCTGGTACTGGAAAAGAAAGAGATCGGCAACGGCGGTTCCTGCCGAAACGCCGGCGGTGTCCGCCAGTCTGCACGTGATCCGAAAGAATTACCGCTGGCAATGTACGCGGTACAGAACATCTGGCCGCAGCTGAGCGAGGAACTGGGCGTTGATGTAGAATATCATCAGGGCGGCAACCTGCGTCTGGGCCTGACGGACAAGGACATCAAGGTGCTGGAAAACCACACCGCCAAGAGCACCAAGCTGGGGCTGGAAGTGGAAATGATCAGCGGCGACGAAGCACGAAAGCTTTGTCCGTACATGTCCGAAGAAGTAGTTGCCGCAAGCTGGTGTCCCTCTGACGGACACGCCAACCCGCTGAAAGCCACACTGGGCTTTTACCGCAAGGCATTGCAGCTGGGCGTGACATTCGTCACCGGTGTCAAGGTCATGGCTCTGGAAAAGGTCAAAGGTCGGATCCGCAAGGTCATCACAGACGATGGTGTCTATGAAGCTGACCAGATCCTGCTCTGTGCCGGCTATGAATCCCGCCGTATCGCCAATACCGTAGGCATTGATGCTCCGGTAGAACGACAGTTCAATGAAGTACTGGTCACCGAGGCACAGCCGAAGATGTTCGATATTATGCTGGGCGTTGCAGGCGGCGAGTTCTACGGGCACCAGTCGGAACACGGTTCCTTTGTGCTGGGCGGCAACAGCGGCTTGCAGGCGTTTACTTCCAACAATGACAATTTCGTCACCAACAGCCTGACCGCTCCCTGTATCTCCCGCGGTATCATCAAGTATTTCCCGATCCTGGAAAATGTCAAGGTGGTTCGTACATGGTCCGGCTGGTATGACCAGTGCATTGATGTGCTGCCGGTGATCGACAACATCAAGGAAGTGCCGGGTCTGACTGTGGCGTTCGGTTTCAGCGGGCATGGCTTTGGTATCAGTCCGGCGGTTTCCATTGCCGTCAGTGAACTGATGCTGGACGGCAAGTCCACCACCATTGACATCAGCCAGCTGACCTATGACCGTTTCCACGCAAAGGGTTAACAAGGGCAACCCCGCACAAAGCCCGCCTGACGGCTTTGTACGCAATCTGCTTGCAGATTTTCCGTCATATTGCCCAGAAATCCCTTGCCATACATCAAGTATGCCTGCGGAATTTCTAGGCAATCTGCCGAAAAAATCTGACTACGCATCTTACGCACAAGCTTTGTGCGGTGTTGCCCAAGAGAAACACAAAAACGAAAAATCACATTGCAAGGACAAAGGCGTCTATACTACAGGCACTTTGTCCTTTTTCAATTGGAGAGGAGGAGAATCCCATGATACTGCATAATGCCACCGTAGATACCATTCTGGAACGGCGAAGCGTTCGCAGCTATGCACCGCAGCAGATCACACCGGACGAACTGGAAACGATTCTGGAAGCCGGACGATCAGCCCCAAGCGGCATGAATCAGCAGTCGGCAATTGCCGTGGCAGTGCAGAGCAAGGCGGAACTGGCACAGCTGGCGGAGCTGGCAAAGGCGGCAGCCCATCAAGACCACAACCCGTTTTACGATGCACCTACTGTGATTCTGGTATTTGCCAAGATGACCAATCTGGCACCCATGGAGGACGGCTGTACGGCGATCGAGAACATGCTTCTTGCCGCGAAATCACTGGGCATCGGTACCTGCTGGATCTATGCCGTCAATGCTCTGTTTGCTTCTGATGCCGGTGTGGCGTGGCAGGATGCACATGGTATCGGAAAAGAGTACGCCATTGTCGGTTCGCTGGCGGCAGGGTATCCCGCCGGAGCAGAACCTCAGCCAAAGGAACACCATGCATTTTATAAATGCATTTAATGAAAATGGAGGAACAGACCAATGAGCAGATTTACATTGCCGAGAGATTTGTACCACGGAAAGGGAACACTGGAAACCCTGAAAACACTGGAGGGCAAAAAAGCTTTTCTTGTTGTGGGCGGCGGTTCCATGAAGCGGTTTGGATTTCTGGACAAGGCAGTCGGCTATCTGAAAGATGCCGGCATGGAAGTAGCACTGTTTGAAGGCGTAGAGTCTGATCCGTCTGTAGATACTGTGCTGCGTGGAGCAAAAGCCATGCAGGAGTTTGCTCCGGACTGGATCGTGGCAATGGGCGGCGGTTCGCCTATCGATGCCGCAAAAGCAATGTGGGTATTCTATGAATATCCGGATACCAAATTCGAAGATCTGTGCACCCCGTTCAGCTTCCCGAAGCTGCGGACAAAGGCAAAGTTTTGTGCAGTGCCCTCTACCTCCGGCACTGCCACAGAAGTGACCGCCTTTTCCATTATCACAGATAACGAAAAGGGTATCAAGTATCCGCTGGCGGACTTCAACATTACGCCGGACATCGCAATTGTGGACAGTGCACTGGCGGAAACCATGCCGTCGAAACTGATCGCACACACCGGTATGGACGCAATGACTCATGCCATTGAAGCTTACGTTTCCACGCTGCACTGCAATTATACCGATGCAGTGGCACTTCACGCCATTAAGATGATTCACCAGTATCTGAAAAAGTCTTATGACGGCTGCATGGAGGCCCGTGCGGCAATGCACGATGCACAGTGCCTTGCCGGTATGGCATTCTCCAACGCTCTGCTGGGAATCGTCCACTCCATGGCACACAAGACTGGTGCCGCATACAGCACCAGCCATATCATTCACGGCTGTGCCAATGCCATGTATCTGCCGAAGGTCATCAAGTTCAATGCCAAGGACGAAGCCGCAGCCAAGCGTTACGCGGAGATCGCGGAGCACATTGGTCTGGCAGGCAATTCCACAGAAGAACTGGTGGATTCCCTGATCGCAGAACTGCGTTCCATGAACGACAAGCTGAACATTCCCCAGTCCATTCAGAACTACGGAGCAGGCGGTGTCAAGGCAGAAACCTCGATCATCGACGAAACCGAGTTCCTCGACAAACTGCCTGAAGTGGCAGCCAATGCCATTGCCGATGCCTGCACCGGTTCCAATCCGCGTATCCCCTCGCAGGAAGAAATGGAACAGCTGCTGAAGGCTTGCTATTACGATCTGGCAGTGGATTTTTAAGAGCTTGTGTTCATAGGAAATGTGTGCGGATTTTCGAGCAAATTTTGTTGCAGACAAGGCAAAAATTCGCAGGCATACTTGGTGTCTGGCAAGAATTTTTAACGCAGTATGCAGCAAAATTTGCCGAAAAGACGCAGGCAGATGCCTATGCACACAAGCTCTAAGGAAACACTGCAAGCAGCCGGACAGGCGATATGCCTGTGTATATATTGGAACACCTTGTTCCCAACCCAATTTGAAGGAGTGTATCATTATGAGTTATCCGAAAGTTGACATTCTGTATCTGAGTGAAAAGGACATGCTGGACGCTGGCGTAAATGATGTTGTGAAGTGCACAGACACCATGGAAGAAGTGGTGAAGCTTCTGGACGACGGAGATTACCGCATGGGCGGTGAAAACGGCAACTCTCACGGCTGTATGATCAGTTTTCCGGATAATCCCGCATTCCCGAACATGCCGAAGAACGGTCCGGACCGCCGCTTTATGGCAATGCCGGCATATCTGGGCGGCAAGTTCGATATGGCGGGTGTGAAGTGGTACGGTTCCAACGTGGAGAACCGTGAAAAGGGACTGCCCCGTTCCATTCTGATGGTCATTCTGAACGACAAGGACACCGGTGCTCCCAAGGCATTCATGTCCGCAAACCTAATCAGTGCATACCGTACCGCAGCCATTCCGGGCGTTGGCGTAAAGCTGCTGTCCAAGCCGGATTCCAAGGTGCTGGGTGTTGTAGGACCGGGCTTCATCAACAACATCACCATTGAAACCTTTGCAGCACTTCGTCCCTCGCTGGACACCCTGAAGATCAAGGGACGCGGCAGAGCCTCCATTGACCGCTGCATTGCCTATGTCAAGGAACACTGCCCGCAGTTCAAGAACATCATCGTCTGTGATACCATGGAAGAATGCTGCAAGGACGCAGACATTATGACCATTGCCGTTTCCACGCCTACCGGCGGACACGCCAACTATCCGTTTATCCAGCGGGAATGGCTGAAGCCGGGCTGTCTGGTGTGTGCACCGGGTGCCGTAGATTTTCCGGACGAACTGGTCTGCGACCCAAAGGTAAAGCTGGTTGTAGACAACAAGAAGCTGTACGAGGCATGGGCAGAGGAATATCCGTATCCCACTTTCGATAAGATGTTCCTGCTGGGTGACAAGTTCACCGACCTCGACCATGACGGCAAGCTGGACTGGGGCGTGGTACAGAACATCGGTGCCATTGCCAACGGCAAGGTGCCGGGCAGAGAGTCCGACGATCAGATCATTCTGTACTCCATCGGCGGCATGCCGGTAGAAGATGTGGCATGGGGCAAGACCGTGTATGAAACGGCTCTGGAAAAGGGCATCGGCACGAAGCTGAACCTGTGGGACGCACCGTATTTGTATTGAGAAAACGCTGCATAAAGCCCGCCTGACGGCTTTGCACGCAATCTGCGTGCAAGTTTTATGCAGTGTTTCCTTAAGTATTAAGAATCTTGTAAATCACAATTCCGGGAAGTCTGCCGTGACCGGTTTGTCCGGCAGACTTTTCGGCAGTCAGGAAAGAGGCGTTTCCCATGAAGAAATACGACCCGTTTGAAAATGTGCAGACGGTAATGGAACAGGCGGCGATACTGGGAAAGATCGACCGCAGAATGTTTGAGATCATCAAGAATCCCCAGCGGGAAACGAAGGTGTATCTTCCCGTAGAAATGGACGACGGCAGCATTCGGGTGTTCGATGGCTATCGTGTGCAGCACTCCAATATCCGCGGCCCGTTCAAGGGTGGTATCCGTTACCACCAGAACTGCGACCTGAACGAGATCAAGGCACTTGCCACATGGATGTCCCTGAAATGTGCTGTGGCGAATATTCCTTACGGCGGTGCAAAAGGCGGCATTCAGGTGGATCCCAGTACCTTGTCCAAGCGGGAACTCTGCCGTCTGACACGGCGGTATACCTACGCCATTGAACCGCTGATCGGAGCGGACAAGGATATTCCCGCACCGGATGTAAACACCAATGCCCAGACTATGGCGTGGGTGCTGGATACTTATAGCATGCTCCACGGAAAACCATGTCCGGGCGTAGTGACCGGAAAGCCTGTGGAACTGGGCGGTTCCAGAGGACGTGCTTCCGCCACCGGCAGAGGCGTGGTCATTGCCACCCAGCTGGCTCTGAAGACCAACGGCGTGGATTCACTGGACGGCGTAAAAGTTGCCGTGCAGGGTATGGGTAATGTTGGAGCCAACGCGGCACGAATTTTCTGCCACCGCAACGCCTGCGTTGTGGCACTCAGCGATGTGTCCGGCGGTATTTACTGTGAATCTGGATTAGATGCCGATGCGGTTTCCGCGTTTCTGGAAGAGGGGCACCTGCTGAAAGACTATCAGGCAGAGGGCGTTTCTCATATTTCCAACACGGAACTGCTGACTTGTGACTGTGATGTGCTGGTGCCGGCGGCTCTGGAAAACCAGATCAACGCCGAAGTTGCAGAACAACTTCGCTGCCGGTACATCGTAGAGGGTGCCAACGGTCCTACTACTGTGGAAGCAGATGCGATTCTGGAACAGCGTGGCATTACTCTGATTCCGGATATTTTCGCCAACAGCGGCGGCGTGATCGTGTCCTATTTCGAATGGGTGCAGAATATCCAGGAACTGACGTGGGAACGCTCACAGGTCAACGAGATGCTGGAAGAACGGAAAAAGACGGCATGTTCTTATCGTATGGCAGCTTATATCGTAGCACTGCGGCGGCTGCTGTACGCCGAGGACATCAAGGGACTGTCGCAGGAAACGGGAGTGTAGAAGGGAAACACTGCATAAAGCCCGTCTGACGGCTTTGCACGCAATCTGCTTGCAGCGTTTCCGTAGAAAAAGAGAGGTGTTGCATCATGACAGGCAATGTTGCATTCATGTTCGTATGTACCATTATGGTATTCTTTATGACACCGGGGCTGGCATTCTTTTACGGCGGCATGGTAAGACGGAAAAACGCCCTGAACACCATGATGTTTTGCATGGCAATGATGGGAATCGGTATGCTGCTGTGGTTTCTCTGCGGCTATTCGCTGAGCTTCGGCAAGGATCATGCCGGCATTATCGGCGACCTGAACAATGTGCTGATGCGGAATGTTTCGTGGGAAGTTACCGGCGGAGAGGGCGATGCACCGGAAATGGTGTCTGCTCTGTTCAACATGATGTTCGCAGTGATCTCGCCGGCAATCATTCTGGGAGCCGTGGCAGAACGCATGAAATTTTCCAAAATGATGTTGTTCGTGGTGATCTGGTCGTTCCTGGTATATTACCCGCTGGCACATATGGCATGGGGCGGCGGACTGCTGGAGATGATCGGTTCCATTGACTTCGCCGGCGGCAACGTCATTCATATCAGCACCGGTGTTTCCGGACTGACGGCATGCATCATTCTGGGCAGCCGGAAAGGCTACGGAGCCATGTCCTATCACCCGCACAACATACCGTTGTTTCTGCTGGGAGCCTCCATGCTGTGGATGGGCTGGTTCTGCTTCAACTGCGGCTGTGCCGGTGGTGCCAACAGTATCGCCGTTCTGGCGTTTGCCAATACAGCACTTTCCTCCGCCGCAGGCATGGTGGTATGGATGCTCATCGAAGCACTGGTGCAGAAAAAGTGCACCGTCATGGGTGCCGTGACCGGCGGCATCGTGGGGCTGGTCGGCATCACGCCGGGAGCAGGCTATGTGCCGCTGTGGTCGTCCCTGATCATCGGTGCAACGGCAGCTCCGATCTGCTATCTGGCAATTTCCAAGATGAAGAAAAAGTTCGGCTATGACGACGCACTGGACGCATTCGGCTGCCACGGTGTCGGCGGTATCTGGGGCGGTATCGTGACTGGTATTTTCGCCACCAAGCAGATGAACGATGCGGTTCCGCAGGAAGGCTTGCTGTTCGGAGATTACCGGCTGTTTCTCTCCCAGCTGGGGGCAATCGGCATTTCCATTGCAGTGGCAGTGGTCATGACGACTATTATCATGCTGGTACTGAAAAAGTGCAGCGGTGTGCGGGTATCCGATCTGGAAGAAGCACAGGGGCTGGATCTGATCGAACACGGCGAACGTGCATATCCGGCGTTCAACGGACTGGATTGAGGAGGTGCGAGATCATGAAAAAAATAGAAGTGATTTTCCGACCGGAAAAGCTGGAGCCGCTGAAAGAAAAGCTGCTGGCAGCTGGTGTGCAGGGTGTGACTATTTATCAGGTGCACGGCTGCGGAAACCAGCACGGCTGGATCGCCTATCACCGCGGCAATGAGGTCATGATGAACACGCTTCCGAAGGTCTATCTAATGACAGTGGTGCCGGACGACCGCGTGGAGGACTTCCTGCAACTGATCAAGGAAAACGTCTATACCGGAACTGTGGGCGACGGCAAGATCTTCATTTCCACCGTGGACGAGTGTATTCGTATCCGGACAAATGAAACCGGCGACGCGGCACTTTGACAGGAAATAAAAGGCAATACCGTGCAAAGTCGCCAGACGCTCTTTGTGCGGTATTGCCAAAAGCAACTATAAACTGTACATATTGGAATATGGAAGAAAGCACGGTCTGCATCTGGCAGTTCGTGCTTTTTTCGGTGGTGGGATAACTCGATATTGTTTGTATGGGGCGATGCCCACATCGCCCCGCGTTCGACTGCTTTATTTCACAAATCCACCGTCATATTTGCAATTTTCACTTCAATATGGTATACTATAAAAGTAACACGAAAAGCAACACGGCACAATGCCCGATCGGAGGTGAACCCATGCCCATTTCCATATCCACCGGCAGAAAAATGCAGATGTTTCTGCTGGATCTGCTCTATCCCAATCGCTGCCCCTGCTGTAACTGTTCTATTTCTTGGCGGGAATATCTCTGCGAAGCCTGCCGGCAGGAAGTGACTGCGGAACCGGCAGACGCATTTTGTCCCCTTTGCGGAAAGTTGCCGCGGGACTGCTTCTGCGGCACAGGTCTGTCCTATGACCGTGCCGCGATTCTGACAGAATACACCGGAGCCGCCCGTGCCGGTGTGCTGTCCATGAAGTCCGCGGCAAGTCTGCACTTCGGCAGATTCTGCGGGAACGTGCTGGGACAGCGGATCGCCGAAGATGCGGTGCTGTCCGGCTATGACTTGGTTGTTCCTGTACCCATGCAGCTGCGGAAACAGCGGAAACGCTGCTGTAATCCTGCCGCAGTATTTGCCAGGGAGATCGCCGCTGTCACGCGGATTCCCTACCGGCAGGACATACTGCACGACAACGGCACCGGCAAGACGCAGCACACCCTTTCCGCCGCCGAACGCCATAAAAATGTGGAACAGTTTTCTGCCGCTCCGGTATCGCTGGAAGGCATGCGGGTTCTGCTGTGCGATGATGTACTCACCACCGGCAGCACCATGAACCGCTGTGCCGCCTTGCTGAAAGCACAGGGTGCGGCAGAAGTGGCTGCCATATCCATAACCACAACTGCAATGGAATCACCCTCAAAAGAACCCACACACGGCTGATTTCCGATACGGACAATGGCCCGCCAGAAAGGAAACCGACATGAATTGGATTCTACTGTTACTCGCTCTAGTGATGATCGCCTGTATTCTCTGCAACAAGCTGACCAGTAAGATCGGCATGCCCGTGCTGCTGGCATTTCTTGCCGTGGGTATGCTCTGCGGCGTGGACGGTCCGCTGCATATCCGTTTCGACAACTACGCCCTGACGGAAACCCTCTGTACCATCGCACTGATCTTTATCATCTTTTACGGCGGATTCGGCACCAAATGGCGTGCGGCAAAACCAGTTGCCGGAAAAGCGGTGCTGCTGTCCACTCTGGGCGTGTTCCTCACAGCTGCGGCAATGGGCGTGTTCTGCCGGTTTGCTCTGCACACCGGCTGGCTGGAGGGCATGCTCATGGGGGCAGTGCTTGGCTCTACAGATGCCGCCTCCGTCTTTTCCATACTCCGTTCTAAAAAGCTGGATCTGAAATACGGAACGGCTTCTCTGCTGGAAGTGGAAAGCGGCAGTAACGACCCAGTGGCATATCTGATGACTACCATTGTGCTTGCCATGATGGCCACAGAAATTTCCGCCGGCAGAATGCTGTACATGATTTTCGCCCAGATCGTCTACGGGGTGGGAATCGGTGCCGTTCTGGCAGTCTGCACGGTCTTTTTCCTGCGGCGGTTCCGATTTGAAACGTCCGGCTTCGATACCGTTTTTATGGCTGCCATTGCGATTTTGTCCTATGTGCTGCCGGTACTTATCGGCGGCAACGGCTATCTGAGTGCCTATATCGCCGGCATCATTCTGGGCAACCAGAAGATTCCCAACAAAAAGAATCAGGTGCATTTTTTTGACGGCGTGACGGGATTTATGCAGCTGATGGTGTTTTTCCTGCTGGGGCTGCTCTGCACGCCGTCGAAGCTGGGGAGCGTGATCCTGCCGGCACTGGCGATCGCGGTGGTGCTGACATTTGTGGCACGTCCGCTGGTCGTGGGCGTGCTGCTGACACCGTTTCGGGCAAAACTGCCGCAGCAGCTTCTGGTTTCATGGGCAGGACTGCGTGGAGCAACGTCTGCGATCTTTGCCTTGACCGCGGTGGCAAGCGGCGTACATCTGCAATACGATCTGTTTCATCTGGTATTCTGTGTGGTGCTGTTTTCCATTGCCCTGCAAGGAACGCTGCTGCCGCTGGTTTCCCGAAAGCTGCACATGCTGGACGATTCCACAGACGTTCTGAAAACCTTTACCGACTATACCGAAGAAAAGGAACTACAGCTGCTGCGGCTGCCGCTGGAGGCGGGAAACAGCTGGGTAGGAGCTGCGGTCAGTACTCTGACACTGCCGCCGGAAACCATTCTGGCAGCAGTCCTTCGCGGTGGCGACTGTCTGGCACCGCGGGGAGATACCGTGCTCTGTGCCGGTGATGTGGCGGTGCTGGCTGCCGGACACTGCGGCGAAAAGCTGCGGCATATCCAGCTGAACGAACTGGAAATTACATCGGAACACGACTGGAACGGCAAGACACTGGCGGCACTGAAGCTGCCGAAAGAAGAGCTGGTGATCCATATCCGCCGCGGAAAAGAAACGGTGATCCCGCAGGGAAGCACGGAAATTCTTGCCGGTGATGTGCTGGTCATGTACTGCTCCGAAAAAACTGCTTGAAAGATGTGAGAGAATTTGAAAAAGTGGACTCCGAAACATGTAAACTGGCTCAAGGCACTGAAAATTGCTGCCGGAGCCGTGGCGGCGATTCTGCTGGCAGAAGCTTTCGGCTTGCAGAATGCCGCTTCTGCCGGTATCATCACGCTGCTGACTGTACAGAACACCCGACGGGAAACAGTCATGAGCAGCGTGCGGCGGTTCAGCGGCTTTGCAATGATGACGCTGCTCTGCCTGCCGATCTATCATTTCTGCGGCACAGCACCGTGGGCATTCGGCATCGTACTGCTGTTGCTGCTGCTGATTTGCTACAGCTTCCGCATGGACGATGCCACGCCGATCAACGCTGTCATGGCAACCCACTACATGCTTGCCGGCGGTGTCACTCTGCACATGGTGGGGAATGAAGTGCTGCTGCTGGTCATCGGCAGCGGCATCGGCGTTTGCCTGAACTGGTTCATGCCGCGGAATCTGGGGAAAATCCACATCATGCAGCGGGAACTGGACGAGGAGATCCGCGGGATTCTGGAACGCATGTCCATGCGGCTCCTGGAGGCAGACCATACCGGCTACGGGGACAGCTGCTTTGCCGAAACCGAACGGCTTTCCGGCGAACTGCGGCAGGAGATCGACGCATTCCTGCAAAACCAGACGTGGCAGGACGACATTTATTTTATGCGGTATGTGGAGATGCGGCGGGAACAATGCCGTGTGTTGCAGGTGATCTATCGTCAGCTGCTGCGGCTGAATCAGGTGCCGGAACAGGCGAAGCCGCTGTCTGCATTTCTGGCGGATATTGCGGTGCACTTCCATGAGGGAAACGACTGCTCTGCTCTGTTGGAACAGCTGGAATCCCTGTACGCGGCATACCGGCAGGACGAACTGCCGGACACGCGGGAAAGCTTTGAGAACCGTGCAATTCTTTACAGCATTCTGACAGAATTGCAGTCTTTTCTACAGATCAAGCGGCAGTTCTATCTGACCCTGCCGGAGCAGGAACGCAAGCAGATGTTCGAACGGCTGATGCAGGCATGATTATTGTGCGGTGCTGATCGGTTCGATCGCGGCAATGTTGCCGGACAATTCCGGATAGACGGAAACCGTTCCGGCGGTTCTGGCGGCATCGGAGAGCGATTCGGTTTCCACAATGAACTCCAGCACGTTGGCACCGTCTGCACAGCTGCGGTAGCGGTGGGTGCTGTCGGTGTGCTGGTCTGCCTTGATGTCGCCCACGCGGACGGTAAACACAGAGCCGCTTTCCAACGTCACCTGAAACCGGTCGCCGCAGCCCTCTGTCAGCCAGCCTGTCCCCATGGCAACCAGATAGTCATCACAGCTTCGCCGCAGCCCGCGGCTGTCTGTCCACGCATTCTGCTGTATGGCGTACTGTTCGGAACTGGTGTCCGTAATGGTGCGGTAGTCCATGTAGGCTTTGAATGCGGTATCGTATTCCTGAAAAAATGCATCTGTTTCCGGCGGTGTCTGCGGTGCTTCTGTAGATGCCGCCGTGGTTTCTGTGGTGATAACTGTGGTGCATGTTGAAGTAGTTGTCGCTGTGGTTTCCGTTGTGGTTTCGAGAGATGTGCCGCTGGTTGCGAGCGGCGGTGCTGTTGTAAGCGGTGTTGCCGTCGGCGGCGGGACAGCGGCAGCAGATTCTGTCTTGCAGACCGGAACAGCAGCGGCTGTGGAAAACGGCGGGGCAGACAGCGGCACCGTATCACGAACGGCAGTGCTCACATCGGGGGCAATTGCCTGTGTACGGGGCAGTGCGGCTTCACTCCACGCCGGCACCTGCTGAACAGTCAGCGTGCAGAAACAGCCGGCACAGAACACGGAAAACAAACTGGAAAATCGAAACATACAAGACCTCCTGACAAAATCAGATTCATTGGCGGCGTTGTCCAAGCATATGCGAATCAGCAGCATGGATATGCAGAAACGCTTTCGGATTTGTGGATTCTGATTTGAAGTAAACTGTTGAAACTGTGCAGAATGATGAAATTGGCGAAAATTTTGCAAAACGCCTTGACAAATCCGGTGGATTCGCGTATACTGAAGGCAGTTAAATTCCATGAGCAAAAGTAAGTAGCCGGCAAAACGGTAGCACAGAGAGTCGGGGGTGGTGGAATCCCGATGTATACGCTGTCTGGTGAATGGGTTTGTGAGAAGCGAGGCGAACGGGCAGATGCCCCAGTACCTGATGCCGCATCTCCTGCGTTATCGGGAGAAAGATATATCCGGTAAATACGGCGTATCTGAAAAGAGGGAAACGAATGCTTATCGTTTCTGAATTTGGGTGGCAACACGTAGACAACAAGTCTGACGTCCCATAGGTGTGGGACATCAGGCTTTTTTTATTTGCATAAAGGAGTGAATGCGTCATGTTAAAACCATCATTGGAGAAAGTCAAGGCACTGGCAAAACAGTATAACACCATTCCCGTGTTCTATGAGTTTTCTGCCGACAATCAGACCCCGCTGAACATCTACACGGCTCTTTCGAAAGACAGCCGGAATTCATTTATTCTGGAAAGCGTCAGCAACGGTGTGCAGTGGGACCGGTATTCGTTTGTTGGCGTTTCACCGAAAGAGGAGATCTGCATTACCGGTAATACCGCAGAGATCCGCACTGGTGACAAGATTGAAACGAAAGAAGTGGAACAGCCCATTGCCTTTCTGAAAGAACGCATGGCAGCATATCGCTCTCCGGTGCTGGAGGGTGCTCCCAATTTCACCGGCGGTCTGATCGGCTATTTCGGATACGACACCGTCCGCTACATGGAAAAGAAACTGACTCATGTGCCGGAAGATGACATTCACATGCCGGACTGCCATCTGTTCCTGTATGAGGAACTGCTGGCATACGACCACCTCACCAGCAACGGCATTGTCATTCTAAACCTGCACACGGACGGTGATCTCGGAGCACAGTACGCGGCGGCACAGTGGAGAGCTGAAGAACTGGCAGACATTGTCCGCCACTATAATCCGCAGCCGCAGGTACGGCAGCATCACGGAGAGGCTGTGGTACGCTCCAACCTCACCAAGGAACAGTACAGCCAGATGGTACGGGACGCAAAGGAGTATATCCGGAACGGCGATATTTTCCAGATCGTGCTTTCCCAGCGGTTCGAGATCAGCAATCCGCCGGACAGCTTTTCCGTTTACCGGAAACTCCGTGCCACGAACCCGTCACCGTATCTGTACTATTTCCACACACCGGAATATGACGTGGCAGGGGCTTCACCGGAAATGCTGGCAAAGGTGACAAACGGTGTAATTCACAACCGTCCCATTGCTGGCACCAAGCCCAGAGGGCGGACACCGGAAGAAGACATCGCCAACGAAAAGGCACTTGCCGCAGACCCGAAGGAACGTGCAGAGCACACCATGCTGGTGGATCTGGGACGAAATGATGTGGGAAAGGTTTCCGAATTCGGCAGCGTAAAAGTGACAAGATATATGGTGACAGAACGTGCATCGAAAGTCATGCATCTGGTTTCTGATGTGGAGGGCAAGCTTCGCAAAGACCAGACCGCACTGGACGCACTCATGGCGATCCTGCCGGCGGGAACGCTGTCCGGTGCTCCGAAAGTACGTGCTATGGAACTGATCGACCAGTTCGAGAACAAAAAGCGTGGACTTTACGGCGGCACCGTAGGGTATCTGGGATTTGACGGAAACATCAATACCTGTATTGCAATTCGCACCGTGCTGTTTGCCAACGAAAAGGCATATGTACAGGCGGGTGCCGGTATTGTGGCAGATTCTGTGCCGGAAAATGAGTATTACGAAACCGTCAACAAGGCGTTGGCAGTCATCAATGCCATTAAGGAGGCAGAACAATGATCTTACTGATTGATAACTATGATTCGTTCACCTATAATCTGTATCAGTATATCGGTGAACTGTACCGTGACATTCAGGTAGTCCGCAACGACGAGATCACCATTGAGCAGATCGAAGCTCTGCACCCGCAGGCACTGATCCTCTCTCCGGGACCGGGATACCCGAAAGATGCCGGCATCACCATGGAGGCGATCCGCCACTTCAACGGCAAGATTCCGATGCTGGGCGTGTGTCTGGGACATCAGTCCATTTGTGAAGCTTTCGGCGGAACAATTGTCCGTGCTTCCCACCTGATGCATGGCAAGGCAAGCCAGATGGTACTGGATATGACCTGCCCCATTTTTGCAGGACTGCCCAAGACGGTTTCCTGCGGCAGATACCATTCTCTGATCGCACAGGAATCGGATTTTCCGGCATGCCTGAAAGTGACTGCACGGGACGAGAACGGACAGATCATGGCACTGGAACATCGGGAAACCCAGACCTATGGCGTACAGTTCCACCCCGAATCCCTGCTGACCGGCGATGGTAAGCGTATGCTGGCAAACTTCCTGAATCTGATTCCGGACGTATCTGTGCCGCTGCCGCCCATTGTGGAAGAACGGCCTAAGACGGAACTGAAAAAGTATATCGCACAGGTGACCGACGGCAAGGATCTGACAGAAGCAGAAGCACAGGACGCAATGGACATCATCATGAGCGGCAGTGCGACCGATGCACAGATCGCCGGTCTGCTGGTGGCTCTCCGCATGAAAGGCGAAACCATTGCAGAGATCACCGGTTTTGCCAAGGGCATGCGGCAGAAGGCCAAGCATGTCACCGGCTGCGAGAACTCCATTGAGATCGTGGGAACCGGCGGCGATCTGGCGAACTCGTTTAACATCTCCACCACATCTTCCTTTGTTATCTCTGCGGCAGGCATGCCGGTGGCAAAGCACGGCAACCGGAGTGTTTCCAGTAAAAGCGGTGCGGCAGATGTGCTGGAAAGTCTGGGCGTGAAGATTCAGACCACACCGGAGCAGGCAAAGGCTTCCATTCAGGAGATCGGTATCTCGTTCCTGTTTGCACAGAGTTATCACGGTGCTATGAAGTACGTGGCTCCGGCACGAAAGGAACTGGGGATCCGTACCGTATTCAATGTGCTGGGACCTCTGACCAATCCGGCATCGACCGATTATATCCTTCTGGGCGTATACGAAAAGGCACTGCTGCCGGTAATGGCACGGGTGCTTATGGGGCTGGGCATCAAGAATGCGATGATCGTCTACGGCAACGACCGGCTGGATGAGGTGTCCATTTGCGATAAGACCTCCGTGGCAGAGGTACGGGACGGCAAAATCACAGAGTATGAGATCGCTCCGGAGGACTTCGGCTTCCCGCGGGCAGACAAGTCGGAAATTGTCGGCGGCGTGGCAGATGAAAACGCCAAGATCGCACGGGGCATTCTGGACGGCTCCATTCAGGGGGCAAAGCGGAATATCGTTCTCATGAACGCCGGCTGTGCCCTGTATGTGTCCGGCAAGGCAGCCACCATTGCAGACGGCATTCAGCTGGCTGCCCGGCAGATCGACAGCGGCAGGGCGTTGGCAAAGTTACAGCAGCTGGTGGAATTCACCAATCGGAATGTGTGAGGTGCGGAAATGATTTTAGATGAGATCATGAAGTATCGTGCCCGGCAGCTGGAACGGGAAAAGGCTGCCTACGGACTGGAAGAAATGCAGAAGCGTGCGGAAAAGGCACTGGCGGAGCGAAAGCCGGTTTCTCTGAAAGCGGCACTGCGGCAGGATACGCTGTCCTGCATTTGTGAAGTGAAAAAAGCGTCCCCGTCCAAGGGACTGATTCGGGCAGATTTTCAGCCGGTGGAAATTGCAAAGGCGTATGAAGCCGCCGGAGCGAGTGCCATTTCCTGCCTGACGGAGGAGCATTACTTTCAAGGCTCGTCCGCATATCTGACGGCGATCCGGCAGGTGGTTTCTCTGCCGGTCCTGCGGAAGGATTTTCTCTTTGATGCATATCAGGTTTACGAGGCGGCTGCCATTGGGGCAGATGCAGTGCTTTTGATCGCCGCCGTGCTGCCGCCGGAAACGCTGGCGGAACTGTACCGGCTGGCGTATTCGCTGGGGCTGGAAGTTCTCGTAGAGGTGCACAATCAGGAGGAACTGGAACAGATCGCATTTCTGGAACCGCAGATTCTGGGTGTGAACAACCGGAATCTGAAAACCTTTGAAGTCAGTCTGGACACCGTGGCAAAGCTGAAACCCTTTGCACCGGAGCAGGCAGTGTTTGTATCGGAAAGCGGTATCCGGAACAATGCCGATATGCAAATGGTGCGGCAGCTGGGAGCAGATGCGGTGCTGATCGGAGAAACGCTGATGCGTAGCGATGATATTGCCGGAACGCTGCACCAGCTGCGGGAGGGCGTATGAAAATCAAGTTTTGCGGAATCCGGCGGCTGGAAGATGTGGCGTTCTGCAACGAGCTCCAGCCGGAATATCTGGGCATGATCTTGTCATCAGGATTTCGCCGGACGATCTCGCCGGAAACGGCAGAACAGCTGGTAAAAGCCAAAAGCCGCAGCATTGCCGCAGTCGGCGTGTTCGTCAACGAAACGCCGGAGCACATTGCACAGGTGCTGAAACAAGTGCCGCTGGACGTGATACAGCTGCACGGCAGTGAAACGGCAGAGATCGTTTCCGGTGTGCGATGGCGTACCGGTTTACCGGTATGGAAAGCGGTGCAGGTGCAGACTGCCGCCGATATACAGGCAGCCCGGCAGCTGGGAGCAGACCAGCTGATTCTGGAGGGCAAAGCTGGCGGCATGGGCATTGCCGCAGACTGGGAACTGATCGCCGGAGCAAAACCGGCACAGCCGTTTCTGCTGGCTGGCGGACTGACACCGGAGAATGTGGCAGAAGCCGCAGCCAGGGTACAGCCGGACGGCGTGGACTTTTCCAGCGGCATCGAAACCGGCGGTGTAAAAGACTATGCAAAAATGAAGCGAATTGTAACGATAATACGAGGTGTATAACATGGGCAAGGTAGGAAGATTTGGTATTTTCGGCGGGCAGTATGTGCCGGAAACCGTTATGAATGCAGTGCATGAATTGGAAGAAGCTTATGCGAAATACGGCAATGATCCGGAATTTCTGGAAGAATACCGGACACTGCTGCGGGACTATGCCGGCAGACCGTCAATGCTGTACTATGCAGACCGCATGACCAAAGATCTGGGCGGCTGCAAGATCTACCTGAAGCGGGAAGACCTGAACCATACCGGTGCACATAAGATCAACAACGTGCTGGGACAGATCTTGCTGGCAAAGAAAATGGGCAAGAAGCGGATCATTGCCGAAACCGGTGCCGGACAGCACGGCGTGGCAACTGCAACTGCTTGTGCAATGTTTGATATGGAATGCGAGATCTATATGGGTAAAGAGGACGTTCGCCGTCAGCGGCTGAACGTATACCGTATGGAACTGCTGGGTGCAAAGGTCAACAGCGTGGACAACGGCACTGCAACTCTGAAAGATGCGATCAACGAGGCAATGCGTGACTGGGCAACCAATATTGACACGACATTCTACCTGATCGGCTCTGTCATGGGACCGCACCCGTATCCGACCATGGTGCGGGATTTCCAGAAGGTCATTGGCGAGGAAGCCAAGAAACAGCTGATGGAAAAAGAGGGAAGACTGCCGGATTGTGTGGTTGCCTGCGTCGGCGGCGGCTCCAATGCAATGGGTATGTTCTACGATTTCATTCCGGATGAGAGCGTTCGTCTGGTGGGTGCGGAAGCAGCCGGAAAGGGTATTGATACCAAGCTGCACGCTGCAACAGTTGCCAAGGGCAGCCTCGGCATTTTCCACGGCATGAAGTCCTACTTCCTTCAGAATGAAGAGGGACAGATCGCACCGGTTTACTCCATTTCCGCTGGTCTGGACTATCCGGGTGTCGGACCGGAGCACGCAAACCTCTATAAGACCGGACGTGCGGAATATGTGCCGATCACTGACGAAGAAGCTGTACAGGCTCTGGAATATCTGTCCCGCACAGAGGGCATCATTCCGGCAATCGAATCTGCCCATGCTGTGGCTGCGGCACTGAAGATCGCACCGGAGATGAAACCCGATCAGATCATGATCATCAATATTTCCGGCAGAGGAGATAAGGACATGCAGCAGATCGCAGAATACAGAGGAGTGAAGATCGATGACTAAGAATAAGATTGATGCAAGACTGGAACAGTGCAAGGCAGAGGGCAGAAAAGCCCTGATCACATTTATCACTGCCGGTGACGGCGGCTATGACTGCACCGAAAAGGCAGTGCTGGAAATGGCGAAAAACGGAGCAGATCTGATCGAACTGGGCGTACCGTTTTCCGATCCGATCGCAGAGGGACCGGTGATCCAGTGTGCCAGCGAACGCTCCCTGCGGAGCGGTACCACTCTGGTGGGTATTTTCGATCTGGTACGCCGTCTGCGGAAAGAAACCGATGTGCCGCTGCTGTTGATGATGTACCTGAACACCATTTTCCGTTTCGGAACCGACCGTTTTTTCGCACTCTGTGAGGAATGCGGCATTGACGGTGTCATTGTACCGGATATTCCCTTTGAGGAAAAAGACGAGATTCAGGGCAGTGCAGATGCCCACAATGTACACAATATCAGTCTTGTAACACCGGCAAGCGAAGATCGTATCCAGATGATCGCTTCGGAAGCAACCGGTTTCCTGTACTGTGTATCCTCCAACGGTGTAACTGGTGTTCGCAGCCAGTTCCAGACAGATTTCGCACCGTTCTTTGAGAGGATCCACAAGTACGCAAAGGTTCCCTGTGCTGTAGGATTTGGCATTTCCGGTCCGGAAGCAGCCAGGGAGATGAGCCAGTACTGCGACGGCGTGATTGTCGGCAGTGCCGTTGTGCGGCTGGTGGAACAGTACGGCAGCGATGCACCGAAGGAGATCGGGGCATTTACCAAGAGCTTGCGTGACGCACTGGACGCGTAAGCTTTCTGGTGATAATTTTCAAAAAAAGATTGACAACCCACCGGAAATCTGCTATACTATAACTATCGATAAGTTTTTTCAGCGATGAACGGAGTGACTGCTGCGGAAGCTGCACAGAGAGGGCGTGTCTGGTGAGAACGTTCCGGCTGGGGCACAGGTGCTGTCCGGGAGCTGTTTCGGGAAACCGAAACGTATTTCCTGCGTTAAAGGAGCACGAGGGAAGTGTTTGTACGCAATCACTTCTGAATTTGGGTGGTAACACGAAGGCTTTCGTCCCATTTGGCGGCGAAAGCCTTTTTTGTATACAGGAGGGAATGTGTATGCTGCCAATGGACTGCCACACCCACACCGGCATTTCTCCCGACGGTTCGGGCATGGTTGCCGGACATGTGGAACAGGCGAAAAAGCTGGGGCTGCCGGTGCTGGCTTTCACGGAACATGTGGAGATGAATCGCTATTTTCCGCAGGCACACTACAATACCCTGCCGCGGAACGAGTGGGAGATCTTTGACCATGCCGCCGTGCTGGAACAATCGCTGGAAGCTGTCACTGCCGCAAAGGAACAGGCAGCCACAGCCGGTCTGACACTGCTGTGCGGCATGGAAATGGGGCAGCCCAATGCAGATTTCGGGCTGTCGGCTGCTGTTGGAGCAGATGCACGGCTGGACTTTATCATTGCCTCGCTGCATGAACTGCTGGCTCGACCGGATTTCTTCTGTCTGGATTATTCACAGGAGAACATTCCGGCTCTCATGGAGCAGTACTTCGACCAACTCTATGACATTTGCCGCTGGGGAAAGTTTGACGTGCTGGGACACCTGACCTACCCGCTTCGCTATATCGAAGGGGAAGCAGGGATTCCCGTGCCGCTGGAACCGTATCTGGAACAGATTCGCTGCTGCTTTCGGGCACTGGCGGAAAACGGCAAAGGTATTGAACTGAACACTTCCGGCTATCGGCAGAAGTACGGCAAGCCGTTTCCTACGTTGGAATACCTGAAACTCTATCGGGAACAGGGCGGCGAGGTGCTGACCTTTGGCTCTGACGCACACTGTGCGGAAGATCTGGCAAAAGGCATTGCAGAGGGGGTGGAACTGGCAAAGGCTGCCGGCTTCACACGAGCCTGTTATTTTGTACAACGAAAACCGGTCTATATCACACTTTGACTGGTTTTTCAAATTATTTTTCAGGAAAGGCTGGGTTTCTCATGAAAGAACAATTACTGGAATTATTGCAGCAGAACGCCCGACTCACCAACGCGGAGCTGGCGGTTATGCTGGACACAACAGAAGCAGAAGTCGCCGACGCGATCCGAGCGTTGGAAAATGACGGCGTGATCAAGGGCTATAGTGCCATTGTAGATGACGAACTGGCAAACAAGGACATGGTAACGGCAATCATTGAACTGCGTGTTACCCCGCAGCGGGACAGCGGCTATGAGGAGATCGCTCATACCATTATGCAGTATGACGAGGTGGAGAGCATTGCTCTGATGGCAGGTGCCTACGACCTTTCCGTGACTGTGCGGGGAACTAATGTGAAAGACGTTTCCATGTTTGTTTCGCAGCGGCTGGCAACGCTGGCAGGCGTATTGTCCACTGCGACCTATTTTGTACTGAAAAAATACAAGGAAAAAGGCATCATTATTGAAGGCGAAGAAAAGGACGAACGGGGCTACTATTTCCCGTGATGTCCGACAGGAAAGGGGAGAAAACTCGTGTTGAATTATGACACGCTTCTTTCAGATCAGGTAAAGAAAATGAAGCCCTCTGGTATCCGGAAATTTTTCGATCTGGCTGCCATGATGGAGGGCGTGATCAGTCTGGGTGTCGGAGAGCCGGACTTTCAGACACCGTGGACAGTACGAAAAGCTGCCGTGGACAGTCTGGAACGGAAACGCATGGTGTACACTGCCAATTCCGGTATGGCAGATCTGCGAAAAGAGATCTGTCATTATCTGAAACGCAAGTACCACCTGACTTATCATCCGGAAAACGAAACATTGGTTACAGTGGGCGGTTCGGAGGCGATCGATCTTGCGATTCGTGCAACCGTCAATCCGGGAGATGAAGTTCTGATCGTAGAGCCGTCTTTCGTTTGCTATAAACCGATCGTGGAACTGATGCACGGTGTAGCAGTTCCGATCTCCACCAAGCTGAAAAACAAGTTCAAGCTGACACCGGAGGAACTGCGTTCCCATATCACAGAACGCACAAAGATGCTGATCCTGCCCTATCCGAACAACCCTACCGGCGGCATTATGACCAGAGAAGATCTGGAGGCGATTGCGGAAGTTCTGCGGGATACTAATATCTTGGTGCTGTCCGATGAGATCTACTCGGAACTGACTTATGGCAGAAAGCATGTTTCTATTGCCGAAATCGACGGCATGTGGGAACGGACGATTTATGTCAGCGGTTTCTCGAAAGCATTTGCCATGACCGGCTGGCGGCTGGGCTATGTCTGTGCTCCGGAACCGATTGCGAAGCAGATGCTGAAAATTCACCAGTATGCCATTATGAGTGCTCCCACATTGAGCCAGTATGCCGCTATTGTGGCACTGCGGGAATGCGATCAAGAAGTGCAGAAAATGGTGGACGAATACAACCGCCGCCGCCGCATGCTGGTAGACGGCTTTAACCGCATTGGTCTGACCTGCTTTAATCCGGAAGGGGCGTTTTACATGTTCCCCTGTATCCGGAGCACCGGCATGACCAGTGAGGAATTCTGCGAAACGCTGTTGCAGGAAGAAAAAGTTGCCGTGGTACCGGGCAATGCGTTCGGGGAAAGCGGTGAGGGCTTTGTGCGTGTTTCCTATGCGTACTCTCTGAAGCATTTGCAGGAAGCACTGGTTCGCATCGAACGTTTTGTCCAGCGGCATCAGGGGGAAAATCAATGCGAGCAGTAACCAGAACGGCTCCGGCAAAAATCAATCTGGGGCTGGATATTACAGGCACTCGTGCAGACGGGTATCATCTTCTGGAAACCGTGTTTCAGGCAGTTTCCATTGCGGACACGGTGACAGTTGCCCTGACGGAATCACCGGAAATCACACTGACCTGTGATGTGCCGGCAGTGCCGTGCAGCCCGAAAAATATTGCGTGGAAAGCGGCACAGCGGTATCGGGAGGCAGCCGGCTTGCAGTCCGGTGTGCAGATACAGATCCTCAAGCGGATTCCTATGGAAGCCGGTATGGGCGGCGGCAGTACAGATGGTGCTGCGGTGCTGCTGGCATTGCAGGAACTGACAGGGAATGCTCTGCCGCAGGAAAAGCTGCTGGAAATTGCAGTTTCACTTGGGGCAGATGTGCCGTTTTTCCTTTACGGCGGCACTGCCTATGGGGCTGGCATCGGAGAAAAGCTGGAACCGCTGCCGCTGTTTTCCACAGATTGTCTGGTAATCGCCAAGGGTACCGCAGGCGTATCCACGGCACAGGCATACGGGGCAATCGATGCCCTGCAAAATCCGAAACACCCACCAGTGCAGCAGCTGCGAAAGGCGTTGGAAGCCGGCGGAACTGCTGCGGAAATTGCTCCGCTTTGCGGTAATTTGTTTGAACTGGCGGTGGAACTGGAAGAAGTACAGCAGATTCGCAGCACCATGCTGGAACAGGGGGCACTTTGCAGTGTCATGACCGGCAGCGGTGCGGCAGTGTTCGGCTTGTTCCCGAATCGGGAATCTGCGGAATCTGCCTGTGCAGTTCTGTGGAAACAGGTACCGTTTGCGGAAGTTTGTCACACATTATAA
>NZ_QSTT01000021.1:0-2611 GCF_003438725.1 Ruminococcus sp. OM06-36AC | reverse complement strand
TTTGCGGAAGTTTGTCACACATTATAAGGGCAATCCCGCACAAAGAGCGTCTGGGGACTTTGCACGCCATCTGCTTGCAAATTTCCCTTCAGAGCCTGTTTCGTATCTTCCCGCACGCATCTTGCGTGCATATTTTCCGAGATATTTCGGGAAAATACTCGAAAATCCACAAAGGATTTTCTCCGTTTTTCCCTTCATCTCTCAAAAAATCTGACGACGCAATCTGCATACGTCAGATACGAAACAGACTCTCATATTTCACAAAAATGCTCGTGAATACATCAAGTATTCACTCCGCTTTTTGTTTCATCTGACGAAAAATTTGACGACGCATCTGTCGCACAATCTTTGTGCGGTATTGCCTAAGAAAATACAAAAATGCCCTGTGTCAACGAAAATCAGTTGACACAGGGCGTTTTTTGCTATTATGAATGACTAATTGCAGAAATTAGTTCAGAATCATTGCACTGAATGCAGTGTCCAGAGCCTTTTCCTTGACTGCACCAGCTTCGGTAGTGTCCGCTGTGACGGTGTAGTAAGCCTTGATCTTCGGCTCTGTACCGGACGGACGAATAACAACCTTTGCACCTTCTTCCAGAGAGAATGCCAGTACGTTGGACTTCGGCAGGGTGATCTCTGTTTTTTCACCGGTGGTCAGGTTCTTGGAAATGCTGGTCTGGTAGTCGTCGAACTGGAGCACCTTCAGACCGTTGATCTCAGTCGGGTGTTCTTCCCGCAGCTTAGCCATGATCTTCTGCATTTCGATCATGCCGCTTTCGCCCTCAAAGGTGAAGCTGTGCTGGCTGTGTACATATACGCCGTACTTCTCGTACATACGCTTGCGGGCTTCGATCATGGAAATGCCCTTGGTGCGGTAGTAAGCAGCCATTTCGCAGATCAGCATGGAGGCAACAACTGCGTCCTTGTCGCGGACATAGGAACCAGCCAGATAGCCGTAGCTTTCTTCGAAACCGAAAATGTAGCGGTTTTCTTCGCCCTTGGCTTCGAGGAAGCCGATCTGTTCGCCGATGAACTTGAAGCCGGTCAGCACGTCGATAATCTCCACGCCGTATTCCTTGGCAATAGCATTGACAATATCAGTGGTAACAATTGTCTTGACTGCGATCGGGTTCTTCGGCATAGTGCCCTTTTCGGTTCTCTGCTGGCAGATGTATTCCAGCAGCATTGCACCGACTTCGTTGCCGGAGAACAGTGCATAGTCATCGCCGTCAGGAACTGCAATGCCAACACGGTCAGCGTCCGGATCGGTTGCCAGCAGCAGATCCGGCTTTACTTCGCGGCAGAGTTTCAGACCGCATTCCAGAGCCTCGCGGATTTCCGGATTCGGATACGGACAGGTGGTGAAGTTGCCGTCCGGATTTTCCTGTTCCGGAACAACAGTTACGTCCTTGATGCCGATTGCAGACAGAATGTGGCGAACCGGCTTGTTTCCGGTACCGTTCAGCGGCGTGTAAACGATTTTCAGACCGCTTTTTGCACACAGTTCCGGATTCAGGCTCTGCTTCAGAACGTCCTGATAATAAGCATCAATGACAGACTGCGGCGTGTAGGAGATCATGCCGGAAGCCATTGCTTCGTCGAAGTTGGTGTGCTTGACACCAGTGAACATATCCAGAGCGTTGATCTCTGCCAGAACGGCGTTGGCTGCATCAATGGTCATCTGACAGCCGTCGCTGCCGTATACCTTATAACCGTTGTATTTTGCGGGGTTGTGGCTGGCGGTAACCATGATACCGGCACTGCACTTCTGTGCACGAACTGCATAGGACAGCATCGGGGTCGGCATCAGTTCTGTATAGATGTGTACGCGAATGCCGTTTGCAGCCAGAACTTCTGCGGCAGCTTTTGCGAAAACATCGGATTTGATACGGCTGTCATAGGAAATGGCAACGCTGGGTGCTTCGAAAGCGGACTTGACATAATTGGCAAGACCCTGTGTCGCACGGCGTACTGTATAAATGTTCATACGATAGGTGCCTGCACCGATAACGCCCCGCAGACCACCGGTACCGAATTCCAGATCCCGATAAAAACGGTCACTGATCGCAGCGTCGTCACCAGCGATTCCTTTTAATTCCGTTTGCAGATCGGCATCTTCTGTTGCATGCTCCAGCCACTGCTGATACAATTCTTTTTCCGTCATTATAGGATACCTCCATGAAAACAATTTACAATAATCAGGGAACAATACCGCGAAAATACACCCATAGACGGGCGGCTGCGATACCGGAATGTGTAGCCTTATAAAAATCACACACCCAAACTGCATTTATTATACCACATTCTCTGTCAAGATGCAACGATTTTTTTTCGTGCAAACGTGAATTTTTTCAGAAAACAAAAAAACAGCAAAGTTACGCTATGATTTTGCGGGAAAATCTGATTTGTGTTTGAGTCATGGGCAGGCTCTTACTATATCCATATAATAGTGTTGTGCATTGTCTTATATGATGGCAGCACCGTTGCTTGTGAGATTTGCATAGTTTTTTGCAAAATTCTTTTACAGATATTTACTTGACAAATGCGAAAACGCATGGTATAATAATAAAGCTGTCGCACGAGAGCGAAAGTCAAGAGAATAAAGTGCAAC
>NZ_QSTT01000020.1:9677-32830 GCF_003438725.1 Ruminococcus sp. OM06-36AC | reverse complement strand
GCTACCGGCTCATAACCGGTCGGTCCTGGGTTCGAGTCCCCGATGGCCCACCATATCAGAGCCGCCAGTGTTTCACGCACCGGCGGCTTTTTCATATTGACAGAACGATGTCGATTCGGTTATAATAAAGGTATCGGAATTCTTACCAACAGGAGGAACAGCATGAAAGCAATTATTTTTGATATGGACGGCGTAATTTTTGACACGGAGCGTGTCGGCGATCAGGCTTGGCGGCAGGCGGCTGAAGAAATGGGCTTTGCACAGATAGACGATGCCATTTCTCAGTGCCGCGGGCTGAACCGTGCCGATACCAAGGCGTTTTTCGAGAGGGAATATCCAGATTTGGATTACCTTGCGTTTCACAAGCGGAATCACGAGATCATGAACCAGCTGCTCGCAGACGGCATGCCGGTGAAAACCGGTGCGGTGGAACTGCTCCACTGGCTGCGGCAGGAGGAGTGGCGTGTGGCTCTGGCAACCTCTACTGGTCGGGAGAGCACCATGCACCACTTGGAAGCGGCACACATGACCGATCTGTTTGATGCGATCATTACCGGCGAACAGGTGGAGCACGGCAAGCCTGATCCGGAAATTTACGAAATGGCATGCGATGCCATTGGGGCTACGGCGGGGCTGTCCTTTGCGGTAGAGGATTCGCCCAACGGGATTCGCAGTGCTGCGGCGGCAAATCTGCGTGTCATCATGGTGCCGGACTTGGTGAAGCCGAATCTGGAACTGCGGGAACTGGTAGTAACAGTACAGGAAAACCTGCTGGGCGTGCAGAAGTTCTTGGAGAAGTTCGGAGAGCTTTAATCATAAGAAAATTGTGTATTTTGTAAAAAAAGTATGCAAAATTTTATGAAAAATGGAAATTGACGTTGCCGGGATTTTATGTTATACTAAAAATGGAATCGATGCATTTCCCCAGACTGTGAGGAAAGGGTTTGCAGTCTGGGGCAATGAAAAAGAAAGGGTGATTTCTATGAAAAAAACGAAAAGGATACTGTCTTCTTTGATGGCATTGACACTTTCTGCCGCAATGATTGGATTATCGCCGGTTTCCGCACAGGAAGATGCTACAGTGGGAAACAGTGCAAGCAGTCTGGCACAGATGCCCGAATCCAAGGACACCACCCAGAACGCACTGGATCTGTTGGAAGAAGCATTGCAGAAGGATCCGAATCCGGATCTTGCCCGTGAGAGATTGTGCGAAGATCTGGGCGTTTCCACTCTTACTGACCTGACTTACAGCACGCCGTATCACTATTACGATTTCTATACGCAGGAACTGGCTGTTCCGGAATCGGGAGATGCCTACACCTACTGGATCTTGCTGTATCGCGACGGCGTTTATTGCGGCAATCTGTCGGTAACGCCGGCACTGGGGCTGATTCAGAAAGATCTGAAACCCTATGCCTGCGTGGAAACGGCTCTGGAACAGCAGGACGATATGTGGTTCGGCGGTGCAATCGTTGACGGTCTGCCGGCGGAACTGGTGTATACCGGCGGCGTGATCTATAGCCTGAACTTCGGCGAAACCAAAACCGATCTGGTTTGGGGACAGCTGCCGCATTCGGACTACAACAGCGGCGTGATAATTGAAACCACTACCACACCGGCAGTCACCACCACACAGGAACCGAACCTGTCCATTCTGGGTGATGTCAATCTGGACGGCATTGTAGACCTGAAAGATGCGGTCTTGCTGAACAAGGCGGCAAACGGCACAGTGGCACTGAACGATGCACAGCTGTAAAATGCGGACTGCAACGCTGATATGGAAGTGAGTGCACAGGACGCTGTTTCTCTGATGCGGTTCTTGGTACACAACATCAGCATGCTGCCGGATACTTCTGCGGAATAACATCGTCTGATTGCGGAATCATTTGTATTCGTGAACAAACGCATCTCTCTGGTTGGAGAGGTGCGTTTTTTGTTTTTGCGGCAATCACAAATTTGAATAAAATGTAAATTTTCCGGAATATCTCTTGACGAAACTAGCACATGTGCTATAATAGTGTTAGCACTTAAAAAGCAAGAGTGCTAATTTCGCATTTTTGCAATTGATTTTGACAAGGAAGGAGATGTGCCGCGGAGCCGAGAGGCTCTCCGGTGCAAACAGAAACAAATGGAACAGAAACAATTTCAGGCAGAATCCAAAAAACTGATGGACATGATGATCCATTCGATCTATACCCATAAGGAGATCTTTCTCCGCGAACTGATCTCCAACGCCAGTGATGCCATTGATAAGCTGTATTTCAAGTCGCTGACGGACGACAGCGTGGGCATGAACAAGTCCGACTTCAAGATCACACTGGCTGTGGACAAGGACGCTCGCACCCTGACCATTACCGATAACGGTATCGGCATGACCAAGGCGGAAATGGAGGAGCATCTGGGCACGATCGCCAACAGCGGCTCGCTCCAGTTCAAGAAAGAGAACAATCTGGCAGAAGATAACCAGATCATCGGGCAGTTCGGTGTCGGCTTCTATTCCGCATTCATGGTTTCCAAGCGTGTTACAGTCAAGTCGCTGGCATTCGGCGAAAAGCAGGCGTATGTATGGCAGTCCGAGGGCGTAGAGGGCTACACCATGGATACCTGCGAGAAGGATACCGTGGGTACGGAGATCACACTGGAACTGCTGGACGATGTGGCAGCAGATGCAGAGGGCAACGGCGGCGAAAACTACAGCGAATTCCTCGACCAGTACCGAATTCAGAGTCTGGTAAAGCGGTACAGCGATTATATCCGCTTCCCGATCTGTATGGACATGACCAAGAGCCGGAAGAAAGAGGATTCCGACGAGTACGAGGAATATGTGGAAAATGTCACATTGAACAGCATGGTGCCGCTGTGGCATAAGAACAAGAATGAGATCAGCGAAGAAGAATACAACAGTTTTTATAAAGATAAGTGCGGCGATTATACGGATCCGCTGTGCCATATGCATGTGCGGAACGAAGGTACCATTACTTATGATGCCCTGCTGTATATCCCGTCCCATACCCCGTTCAACTACTACAGCAAGGATTACGAAAAGGGCTTGCAGCTGTATGCCAACGGTGTGCTGATCATGGATCGCTGCGAAGATCTGCTGCCGGATTATTTCAGCTTTGTCAAGGGTTTGGTGGACTCCGAAGATCTGTCCCTGAACATTTCCAGAGAAATGCTCCAGCACGACGCACAGCTTCGCCAGATCGCACGGAGCATCGAGCGTACCATTAAGAATGAACTCCAGCGTATGATGAAGAACGATCGGGAGAAGTACGAGAAATTCTATCAGGCATTCGGCTTGCAGCTGAAGTACGGCATCTATCAGGACTACGGCATGCACAAAGATCTGCTGCAAGACCTGCTGCTGTTCCCGTCCTCCAAGGACGGCAAGCTGGTATCCCTGAAAGAATACGTAGACCGTATGCCGGAGGGACAGGACAAGATTTACTATGCCGCAGGCGAGAGCATTGCCCGCATTGAATCTCTGCCCCAGACCGAACAGGTCAAGGATAAGGGCTACGAGATCCTGTACTTCACCGAGAATGTGGACGAATTCGCAATCCGCATGATGCAGGGCTATCAGGAGAAACAGTTCCAGTCCGTTCTGGACAGCAACCTCGATCTGGAATCTGAGGAGGAAAAGAAGGAACTGGAAGAAAAGCAGGAATCCAGCAAGGACATGCTGGAAGCTGTCAAGAAGGCTCTGGAGGGCAAGGTCGGCAACGTCAAGCTGTCCGGCCGCCTGAAATCGCATCCGGTCTGCCTGTCCAGCGAGGGCGAACTCTCTATGGAAATGGCAAAGACGCTGAACGCAATGCCGGGCACCGAGGGACAGAAGTTGCAGGCACAGACTGTTCTGGAAATCAATCCGGAACACCCGATCTATCAGCGTCTGATGGAACTCCAGACTGGCGACAGTGTAAAGCTGGACGACTATGCAAAGCTGCTGTACGATCAGGCTCTGCTGATTGCCGGCATGCCGGTAGAAGATCCGGTGGCATTCTCCAATCGTATCTGTGACTTGATGTAAAATTGCAGGCTGTCCAAGCCTGAGAAAACACTGCATAAACAAAAAAGCGGCTTACTTTTTCAGTAAGCCGCTTTTGTTTTATGGCAATACCGCACAAAGATTGTGCGACAGATGCGTCGTCAAATTTTTCGTCAGATGAAACAAAAAGCGGAGTGAATACTTGATGTATTCACGAGCATTTTTGTGAAATATGACGGGAAATTTGCAAGCAGATGGCGTGCAAAGTCGCCAGACGCTCTTTGTGCGGTATTGCCTTAGAGCTGTTTTTATTTTCTCCGGAGCACTGCCCCTGTGCCGCAGCAGCCCAGAAATGCTGCCAGATCGGCAATGACAATGGTTGCCCCCACCGGCGTGGAAGCCAGTATCGAGATCAGCAGTCCCACTACAGCACAGACGACGGAGATCACCGCTGCACAGAAAATCACGCCGCGGAAACTCCGGAACAGCCGCATGGCGGACAGTGCCGGAAAAACGATCAGTGCGGAAGTCAGCAGAGAACCTACCAGATTCATGGCAAGGACAATGATGACTGCCGTGACTACTGCGATCAGCAGGTTGTATATGCCGGCACGGATCCCCGTGGCTGCGGCAAAGGTTTCGTCAAAGGTGACGGCGAAAATCTTGTGGTAGAACAACAGGAAAATCGCCATGACGACCACAGACATGCCCACGCAGAGCCAGACATCGCTTTTCGAAAGCGTCAGGATCAGCGTGGAGCCAAACAGCGTGCTGCACACATCGCCGGAGATGTTGGCGGAGGAGGAGAACAAGTTCTGTATCAGATAGCCGATTGCCAACGCACTGACAGACAGCATGGCAATGGCAGCATCGCCTTTGATCTTGGCATTCTGGTTGGCACAGAGCAAGATCACTGCACAGACCACCGTGACCGGCATTACCAGCAGCATGTTGTTGCTGAGCCGCAGCACCGTGGCAATGGCAAGTGCCCCGAATGCCACGTGAGAAAGTCCGTCCCCGATGACGGAAAACCGTTTCAGCACCAGCGTAACTCCCAGCAGGGAGGAACACAGAGCGATCAGTACCCCTGCGATCAGGGCGTACCGGACAAATGAAAATGACAGATACCCTGTCAGCTGTTCCCAGATACTCATGCTTCTGTCCCTCCTGTGTATGCCTGTCCGATCTTGCTGTGGAGATAGTCCTCTTTGGTGCCGAAAAACAGGGGTGTTTTGCTGATGTGCAGCACGTGGGAGGCGTATTTTACAGCGGCTTCCATGTCGTGGGAAACCATGAGAATGGTGATGCCGTCTTTCCGGTTCAGCTGGGCGATCAGCTCATACAGCTCCAGCTGTGCCTTGGGATCCAGTCCCGTAACAGGTTCGTCCAGTACCAGCATTTTCTGAGTTGCCCCCAGAGCCCGTGCCAGAAGCACCCGCTGCTGCTGGCCGCCGGAGAGTTCCCGATAGCACCGCTTTGCCAGATGCGTGATGCCCAGCCGTTCCATGTTGTCCAGTGCCAGCTGTTTTTCCTGCTTGGTATAAAACGGACGGAAGCCGCTGTGATTCAGGCAGCCGGAACGGACGATTTCCAGCACCGATGCGGGAAAGTCCCGCTGCACTGCCGTTTGCTGGGGCAGATAGCCGATCTCGTCCGGCTGTAATCCGTCGCCGGTGGTAATGGTTCCTGCCATAGGGGATTTCAGCCCCAGAATCGCTTTCATCAGCGTGCTTTTGCCGGAGCCGTTTTCTCCTACAATATAGAGGTAATCTCCCGCCTGCACGGAGAAGTTCAGGTGTTCGATGACCACATTGCCCTCATAGCCCAATGTGACATCTTTTCCAATGAGTTGTGCCATAGATTTTCACGCCCCCTCAAGAGTTCAGTGCCTGTTTCAGCACATCGTAATTTTCCTGCATTTTTGACAGATAGGTAACGCCGGCATCGATCTCCTTTTGCGATACTGCCTGTAGAGATTGCAGCGTCAGAATTTTCCCGTCTGAGCCGGCATTTTCCAGAATGGTTTTCGCCAGTGAGGAATTGCTGCCCTCGGTGACCAGCACACAGGGCAGATGCAGAGATTCCACCTTTTCCGATAGGAATACAATGGTTTCAAAGCTTGCTTCTGTTTCTGCGGAGCAGCCCGGAAATGCGGCGTAATAAGTCAGTCCGTAATCCTCCGCCAGATACCGGAACGGAAAGCGGTCTGCCACCACAATGGTATCCCGTGCCGCCTGCGAAGTCATTTCGGTAAAGTCGCTGTCCAGCTCCTGTAATTTCTGGAGATAGTCGGTGCAGTTCTGGTTGTAGATGTCCTCATGTGCGGGATCTGCCTTGCACAACGCCTCTTTCATGGCAGTGCATGCCAGTGCAGCCCGCCGCAGGGACAGCCACACATGTTCGTCCAGTTCCGGCGGCTCCTCGTGGGAATCGTTTTCGTCATCGTGGTGTTCGTGTTCATGTTCGTGTTCGTGTTCATGTTCTGCCTGCATGCCCTCTGCCAGCACTTCCTCGTCAGCGTCAGCGGCTTCTGCCATGGAAACCAGCTGTGCGGTGCGGTTCTCGGTGGTGTCCAGTACATCATTGACCCATGTATCCGAAACGCCGCCTACGTAGCAGAACACATCTGCCCTGGCGATCATGGCAATGTCCCGTACAGAGGGCTGATAGCTGTGCAGGTCTGTGCCGTTTTTCACCAGCAGTGTCAGGTCTACGTTGTCCACGCCCTGTGTCAGCTGTCTTGCCCAGTCGTATTCGGGAAAAATGGTGCAGACAACTTGCAGCCGGTCGTCTGTTTTCGGCAGCGTTCCGCCGCAGCCGTTCAAAAAAAAGCTCCACCCGAAGCAGAGCATCAGCAAAAAAGCCAGTTTTCGTTTCATATTCTCTCACTTCCGTCCGTTGGAATTGCAGTATTTGAAATTGAAAATGATTTTCATATTCGCATTATAACATAGGAACGAAGGTTTGTCAAGGGGATTTTCAGAGAAATTTGCAGGAACCTGCTGGAAACACTTGACGAAACGAGAGAAATGTAGTAAAATAAAAAAGATAGGGGAGTGCAGCCCGCGTTTTGTGCGACTGGCATTTCGCGGCGGCTTCCCACAGGATACGGAAAGGAGCAGATCACGATGCTGACAGAGAAGATGACTTATACGGTTTCTGCCGTTACCCCGAATACACAGGTGGGAGATATTGTATATGTAAAGGAACTGGATTCCGGAGCACATGCGATCGGAGAAGTAGATCGTATTTATGCCCATGGCGTACACATGGACCTGTATATGGCAAAGCGGGTGTCGGAAAATACCTTTGAGGTTTCACGCCGGCTGTATCCGGAATTTTTCAATATGCACATGGCAACTGCCAATGAAGCTGCGAACACACAGAATACGCAGAATACACAGAGCAGTGCACAGTGAACTTTGACAAGACAGATGGAACTGTACAGAGAAAAGCTGCCGGTGGGAAATGATTCCGCCGACAGCTTTTTTTGTATGTTTGCTGTGAAAAGTGTTATATTATAATAGTAGTGTTACACGGTGGCCTTTTGCCGCTTCCAGATGAGATGCAGCAGCCAGCCCAGGAAGAACGCCAGCACATCGCTGAATGTGGAGATGATTCGCATGGTAACGGCGTAGAGCATAATGGTGTTGGTGTCCAGAAATGTGCTGCATGTGAGCACCATGACTGCTTCGCGGACACCGATGCCTCCCGGAGCACCGGGGGTGATGAAGCCAATGACCCACGAGAACAGGTAGGTTCCCAGAAACAGCCCCATCTGTGCCCGCGGAACGTCGAACATCAGGAACGCCGGCACGGCATACATGGTGGCGGAGAACAGGTATTGCAGCACGTAGAGCAGGAAAACGCCAACGACCCGCAGCAAAATTTTCCGGTTCAGCAGTTTGCGGTACTTTTCGAAATACCGCCGCAGCGGCTCCCGAAACTTCCAGCGGAGCAGGAAAAACGCCAGCACCAGTACGGCAACACCGATGCCCAGCACCAGCAGGAAATTCTTCTCATAGGTGCGGATCAGTCCCACCATGTCTTTTCCCATGAGCAGCAGGATCCACACCAGCGGAGCCACCAGCGAACACAGAATTTCCAGAACGGTGGCACAGGCAACGTCCACGTGGCTGATGTGCAGGTCTGCGGCAAGCTGATTTCGTCCCACGTACTGGAACACATTCCCCGGCACGTATTTCATCAGATTGCACTTGGTGTATACCGGCAGAGCGTCTTTCATAGCGATTTTCTTGCCGGACAGGATTCGCACAAACTGCACCCACGGGGTGGACATAAAGAAAATAATGGCAGTCTGTACCAGCACACAGCCGGCAATGATGCCCAGCGGTTTTCCGGAAGCGAACATCGACCAGTCCACGTCCATAGTCACGATCTTCTTGATGACAAAGACGAATGCCACCACGGTGATCAGCGTACCGATCAGCTTATAATATTTTTTCAGGAATTTCATAAAACAACCCTTTCTGCATGGAGTGTTCCGAAAGGAACAACAGCTTCTATTGTACCATGTTTTGCGGAAATTGTCAAACTGGAGCAGGCGAAAAACACGCAAATCAATTTTCATGATAGCCTCCCCTGAAAGGGGAGGGGGACCGCCGTTAGGCGGTGGAGAGGTTTTTTCGTAAAATCTTTTTATGACGTTTTCGGCATAAGTAGAAACCCCTCAGTCAGTGCTACGCACTGCCAGCTCCCCTTTCAGGGGAGCTCCACTTGTCGAGTTACATAACTTCGCAAATTTAAATCAACATATTTTTTAAAATTGATTTTCATGAGCAAAAAATGTAGAAATGAAAGCACAGGCAGATTGACAAAAATTCACAATTATGTTATGCTATAAGGTGTAAAAGAAAGTTTATTTTCCCCCCGAAAGGAGTTTCTTATGAAATTGCGTTATCTGCTTCTGCTGCCGGAATTGGTGCTGCTGTTTTTCTTTGTATTTCCGATTTGGAAGCGAATCTGCAATCCGGGCAATCTCGCCGGCATTCTGGTGTGCCTGTTTCTGCTGTTCGTGACCATATTTCCGCGGAAATTTGCCCATATCGTGCAGCGGTGCTGGGAACCGCTGGGCGGCAAGATCGGGCTGTCCGCGGTAGGAATCCTGCTGGCGGCAGGGCTGACCTTTTCCGCCGTGATGTCTGTGCAAATGGTGCGGACGATCTGCACGAAACCGACTGCACCGGAAACCGTTGTGGTGCTGGGCTGCAAAGTCCGCGGCACCCGTCCCAGCCGTATGCTGATACGCCGGCTGGAGGCGGCACAGGCATATCTGGAGGAGAACCCCGACGTGCTGTGCATTACCACCGGCGGACAGGGAGCCGGAGAAGACGTGCCGGAGGGACAGGCCATGCGGGACTGGCTGATCGGGCACGGCATTGCCGCGGAACGCATCATTGCGGAGGATACGTCCAAAGATACGCAGGAAAATCTGGAGCATGCGGCGGCAATTTTGCAGGAGCAGGGGCTTGGGGAACAGGTCGTCATCATCACAGACGGCTTCCACCAGTATCGGGCATCGCTGTTGGCGAAACGTGCCGGACTGCAAGCGGAAAGCGTGTGTGCCAAGACCAACCCTCTGTATGTGCCTACCTATTGGGTGCGGGAGTGGATGGCACTGTTTCAGCTTCTGGTGCTGGGGCATGGTTAAGGCAATACCTGAATAAAGCCCGCATGTAAAGCCGTCAGGCGGGCTTTATGGTTAGATACATAGGCAACAATGCACAAACAGGAATGGAGGGAATCTCATGTTACAGCAACTGACACCGCGGGTGTACCAGCTGGATTTTTCGCAGGAACAAGACCGCCCCGTGCTGGGGTATATTCGGGGCGACCGGTTTTCCCTGATGGTCGATGCCGGCAATTCTCCGGAACATGTGCAGGCATATCTTGCCGCCGTGGAGGAGTCTGGTTTTTGTCAGCCGGATTTTGTGGCGTTGACCCACTCTCACTGGGATCACTGCTTCGGGCTGGCATCGCTTCCAATGCCGTCCATTGCCTGTGTGCAGACAAGACAGTCACTGGAAATGGTTTCCTGCCTGCAGTGGACACCGGACGCATTGGCGGAAAATGTGCGGAAAGGCATTGTCCCTCAGCTGTGTGCTCCGCGGATCCAGCTGCACTTTCCCGATCCGGAGAGCATTCGGGTGGCACTGCCCACTATGGTTTTTTCCGAGAGCATGACGCTGGACTTGGGAAACTGCACCTGTGAACTGCGGCATGTCACCAGTGCCCACGCCCGCGATACGGTGATCGTCTGGGTGAAAGAAGAACAAATGGTATTTCTGGGGGATGCGGTGTATCAGGAGCTGGTGGGCGATGTCTGGGTGGAGCGACCGGAAAAGCTGCGAAAGCTGATACAGGAACTGGAGCCGCTGGACTTTCAACTGGCACAGCCGGCACATCAAAAGGCAATGACAAAGACCGACCTGCTGGCGTGGTTCCGGCGGCGGTTGGAAAGGACGGTGCAGTCATGACAGATGCGGAACTGGCGAGAGCCATTGCTGAAAAGGCGGCGGAGCAGGGCGGCACAGTGTATTTCGTCGGCGGCTGTGTGCGTGACCGGCTTCTCGGACTGGAAAACAAGGACATTGACATTGAGGTGCACGGCATTCCCGCCGAAGCACTGGAACAGCTGCTCTCCGAACTGGGAGCGTGTATGAAAATCGGGAAAAGCTTCGGCATTTACGGCTTGAAAGGACACGCGTTGGACATTGCCCTGCCCCGTACCGAACGGCGTACCGGCGTAGGACACCGTGACTTTGCCGTGACTTCTGATCCGTTTCTGGGCACCTATGAAGCGGCAAAACGGCGGGACTTCACCATGAATGCCCTGATGCAGAACGTGCTGACCGGCGAGATCATCGATCATTTCGGCGGCAGGCAGGACTTGCAGGACGGCGTACTCCGGCATGTGGACGACGTGACATTTACAGAGGATCCGTTGCGGGTGCTGCGGGCGGCACAGTTTGCGGCACGGTTTCAGTTTTCTGTGGCGGCGGAAACGGTGGAACTCTGCCGGCGTATCGACCTGTCTGCCCTTTCGAGAGAACGCGTGATGCTGGAAATGGAAAAGGCACTGCTCCGTGCGGAAAAGCCTTCGCTGTTTTTCGGAGAACTGCGAACTATGGGGCAGCTGGGACACTGGTTTCCGGAGGTGCAGGCACTGATCGGGCTGCCACAGAACCAGATACATCACCAAGAGGGCGACACGTGGACACATACCATGCTGGTGCTGGACGAGGCGGCAAAGCGGCGGGACAAGGTGCGGTATCCGCTGGGCTTTTTGCTGGCGGCTCTGTGCCATGACTTTGGCAAGGCAGTCTGCACCACGGAAATCGACGGCGTGATCCACTCCTACGGGCACGAAACCGCCGGACTGCCGCTGGTACAGCAGTTTCTGGAACGAATCACCACGGAAACAAAGCTGATACAGTATGTGCTGAACATGACAGAACTGCACATGCAGCCCAACATTATGGCGGCTGCCAGGTCGCGTTTGAAATCCACCAATAAACTGCTGGATCGTGCGGTGGAACCCTTTGATCTGATACAGCTAAGCGTCTGTGACGGTCTGGGAAAGCTGCCGCCCTGCGGGGAAACAGAATCGTTCCTGATGCAGCGGTACGAACAGTTTACAGCCATTATGGCAAGACCATACGTCATGGGCAAGGACCTGATTGCGGCAGGCTTACAGCCCGGTGTTCAGTTTTCCGAGATCTTGTCCTATGCCCATAAGCTGCGGCTGGCGGGTATCGAGAAGGAGAATGCTCTCCGGCAGAGCCTTGCCTACGCCAGAAAAATGCGAAAGGAGAATCCTGATGCAGCTACATGAAATTCGAAAAGCACTGCACGGAGAAGCGTATGATTTCCTGCGGACCAATCCCCACCTGGGCAGTCGTGTGATGCTGCTGGGGCTGGGCGGTTCTCACGCCTACGGCACAGATACGGAAACTTCTGATCTGGACATTCGGGGCTGTGCCGCATTGAGCAAGGCGGAGATCCTTTGCAGCGAAAGTTTTGAGCAGGTGACTGATGTTGCCACGGATACCACGATCTATGCGTTTCCGAAGCTGATACACCTGCTGAAAGACTGCAACCCCAATACCATTGAGATTCTGGGGCTGAAGCCGGAGCACTACCTGTATCTCTCCGAGGCGGGAAATCTGCTGCTGGACAACCGGAAGCTGTTTCTGTCCCAGCAGGCAGTCAACTCGTTCAGCGGTTATGCTACAGCACAGTTTCGCCGCATGGACAACAAGTCCGCCCGAATCGCCGAACAGCCTGTACAGGAAATGCACATTCTGAACAGTATCCGAAATGCGAAAAAGCATTTTCCGGAACAGTTTTTTCAGTATCCGGAAGATGCCATTCGTCTTTACATAGACGATGCAGTCAACCCGCAGATGCAGAAGGAAATTTTCATGGATATTTCCCTGAAGCACTACCCGCTGCGGGACTATAAGGAAATGTGGGGCAGAATGGCGGACATTGTGAAAAGCTACAGCAGAGTGGGGCAGGGGCACCGCAACCAGAATGCCGTTACCCACAACAAATTGAGCAAGCACATGATGCACCTGATCCGGCTGTATCTGATGTGCATCGACATTCTGGAAAAAGGAGAGGTCATCACCTACCGTGCTGCCGAGCATGATTTCCTGATGCGGATTCGAAACGGCGAATATCTGGACGAAAACCAGCAGCCCACAGCGGAATTTTTCGAAATCATCGAGCAGTACAAGGCACGGGCGGCATATGCCGCCGAGCATACCGACCTGCCGGAAAGACCTGATGAAAAGAAGATTCGGGAATTGGTGCTGGCGATACATGAAAAGATCGTGCTGGAGGAACAGTGAGAAACGGTTTGCAGTGTTGCTGAAAAGTTTCCTGTCTGTCCCTTTTGCATATTCCCCGTCCCATTCCGCATATTATGAAGAAAACACTGAATAAAGCCCGCCTGACGGCTTTGCACGCAATCTGCTTGCAGATTTTCCGTCATATTGCCCAGAAATCCCTTGCCAGACATACAGTCTGCCTGCGGAATTTCTGTGCAATCTGCCGAAAAATCTGACTACGCATCTTACGCACAAGCTTTATTCAGTGTTTCCTGAACCAAAAAGTTTGTGGGAGGACACGGTATGCAATGCAAATGCACTTGGAAAGGAATCGGAAAACGGGCGGGCATCATTCTGGCAGTCAGTGCTGTCAGTGTTTCTGCAATCTACTTTGGCGGCATGCGGATCCGGCAAGCTGTCACCACCATGACTGCCCCGAAAAAGGAAACGCCGGTGATTGTTCTGGACGCAGGGCACGGCGGTGCAGACGGCGGCTGCGTTTCCGTCAATGATGTGCCGGAAAAGGGCATCAACCTGAATATTCTCCTGAGCCTGCGGGATTTCCTGCGTATGGAGGGCTACACCGTGGAGGTCACGCGGGACACAGACCGGAGCATTCACGATGACGGCGTTGAGGGCATTGCCAACCAGAAAAGTTCGGATATGGATAACCGGCTGGCACTGTTCAACCAGTACGACAACGCCGTGTGCATCTCCGTGCACCAGAACCAGTTCACCGATGCTGCCTATTCCGGAGCCCAGATGTTTTACTCCGACAATGTCAAGGGCAGCGGTGCTCTGGCACAGGCTCTCCAGAATGCTTTTGTGACCCAGTTGCAGCCGGAAAACACGCGGGAGATCAAGCAGTGCGGCAAGGAACTGTATCTCTGCTATTTCAGCGAAAATCCCACTGTTATGGCGGAGTGCGGGTTCCTGTCCAATCCGGAAGAAGCGGCTCTGCTGGAGTCGGAGGAGTATCAGCAGAAAGTGGCGTTTACCATTTTCTCCGGCTTGAATCAGTACTTAGGGGAACGCGGTTGAGTTGACTGCGGGGGATAGAGAAATAAAGGCAATACCGCAAAAAAGCCGTTCTGTACGCATCTTGTACAGAACGGCTTTTGTATTTGCAAATTCTCCGCGGGTTATCTCCAGAATACCAGTGTATCTTTCAGAACGTTCCAGATCGTGGGGTGTGCCTTATACAGTGCCACGCCATCGCCGGAGGTGATGAGAATACAGAAGTATGCCAGCACGGTTCCAGTCATTGCCAGTGCGATGACTTTCTGGCTGATTTGTGCAGCATTGGCGGAATAGGGCTTCAGCACCGCCGGCACTTGCAGCAGCAGCATGGTGGACATGACGCTGAGCACTACCATAATATCCAGCAGGTAGCGAATGGTGATGCCTGCCATGCAGTAGTCCACCCACGCCAGCAGAACGGCTCCGATAACGGTAATCAGCACCAGAGCACGGCGGATCCGGCAGTCGTCCCGCTGTTTCCACTTTTTCCAGAGCAGGGGAATGCTGAGCACGCCCAGCAGTACCGACGGCATTGCCAACGCTCCGAAAGATCTTTCGACAAAGAGATACATCATGCGGTTGGGAACAAGCACCGCATTGTCTTTCAGGAACGGGAAGTCGTCCATCAGTTCCATGGGGTGCAGGAAATATGCCGCAAAGGCAGCCGGAAAACGTGCCAGACTGATGCGGTTTGCGGCGGTGTTGTCTACAGTCATCTGGTAAATTGCCCCGAATTGCAACGGGCTGTCAAACCGGATCTGGTTGTACCACATGATCGCTGCCGCACCAACCAGTGTCGGAAGCAGGAAACAGCCGGCACTGATGAGCCGGTTTTGCAGCCGCAGGTCTTTCCGGAACAGCAGATGCAGGAAAATCGGCACCAGCAGCAGGACATAGACCAGCAGGTTGGGACGGGAAGCCGCCGTGATTACCACGCCAATGCCGCTGACTGCCAGCAAGGCAAAGCGTTTCCACGATTTTTTCACGGAAACCGCGGCGAATCCCGTCCAGAGGGCAAGCAGCAGTCCGAACATACCCATGAGCAGGCAGAGGTAATACCGGTCGTTGTAGTTCAGTCCCACAAAAGCACCGCAGCCCGCCACGGCAGAAACCAGTCCGAACAACAGCAGCAACAGCGGCGGCTGTTTGTCATATCGCCGCACCAGTGTCATGATCAACCCGAATATGGCGATGATAATGGCTGCCACAGTGATGCAGTACGCGAAGTTCAGAGTGGGAACTTTTCCGGTAATGGCATAGAATGGCAGATAGATCAGCACCACCGGAGCACAGCCGAAATAGCAGTAGTAGTGTTCGTTGTAGTAGGCATAGTCCCAGTTATAGGAAACGCCATCGCGGTTGGAATTGTCGTAGGGATTTTCCAGTTCTGCCAGTTCCGGTGTCACGTCGAAATTCATGTAGGAATGCCCGTCCGTCCATGCTTCCAGCGTTTTTCCGTAGACGTTGCTGATGTCCACGGAATGCATGTCAGTGGGCTTCTGGTCGGGCACGATGAAAGCACTGATGCAGGCAAGGCAGCCGAACAGGGTCACCAGTACCGCCAGATTGTGCTTCCAGTTTTTCGCCTGATAGTGGATCTCCCAGACGGAGAACTGCTTGCAGGCAGTCAGCCCCAGTGCGATCAGCAGCACCAGCAGGAACCGCCCTGTGGAAAAGGCAAAGGGAATTGCCGCATAGGCGGTGCCGCTGTGCAGAGTGATCGGGGCATCGATGTTTTCGAACTGAAGTTGCAGCACGTGAATTTTTTCATAGGGCTGCATGGCGAATTGCAGGGTGTCATAGCTGCCGGTCGCCTGTGTCTGTGCAGTCTTTTCGAATCGCTGTGTCAGGTTGTTGTCTTTCATGGAGAGGGAAACCTGATACATCTTGTCCTTGCCGTCCGCATGCAGCCGGACACAGTGCAGCTCGTCCCAGTCCAGATCAGAAAAGGTCAGGGTGCAGTTGCCGGTAATGGTGATCTCGCCCTTGTCGTTGAAAGAAGCCGCTTCTTCATCGCTGATTTCTGCGGTGGAAAGGGAAAGTTCCTCTTTGGTTTTCTGGGTGGTGAAGCCGGTGATGTGGAACACCAGCACTTCCAGCAGAAAGACGCAGCCGGCAATGCAGGCGGCTTTTCGCAGATACTTCCGCAGAACAGCAGTGTCCTGCTTTCCGGAAAAGGCAGTTCCTGCACCGAGCAGCAGCAGGGTGATCGCCAGCGGCAGCGGCGGAAACAGGTGGGAACCAGTGATCTGGAACCCGCGGATCAGAGCATGCAGAAGCAGCAGCACCAGAATTTCTCCGGCAGTCAGTATTCCCATTCTGACTGCGGTTTTTGAAAATTCAGAGCCAGCCGGTGCCAGCTTCGGCAGTTTGCACGCCGCCAGAAGCAGGGCGTTGCATAGAATTGGCAGTAAAAAGTAGAGTAACATCTGTCAAAATCCTTTCATAAAAAAATCTGTTTTTATTATATATGATAAAAGGAAAATGAATGTGAACAAACACTGTGAAAATCGTAAATATAAGATATTTTCGGGAATTTTCGGGGCGTGAGGTCTTTTTTGCTATATTAGGGAAACATCGCCCTAGATATTACGCAAAAAATCTCGCATTCCAGTCTACAGCTTGCACTTCTGCCCGCATCATGGTATAATACAAATAACACAACAAAAAGGAGAACCTCTATGGCAAAGCCTAAGATCATATACCGCTGCACAGCATGCGGCTACGAAAGTGCCAAGTGGAACGGCAAGTGTCCCTCCTGCGGCTCGTGGAACACGTTGGAAGAAGATGTCCCGCTGCCCACACAGGCGGTGGGCAACAGCCGCCGGAAACCGGTGGACTTGTCGGATAAAATACAGGAACTGGAAGAAGTGGACACCACAGCTGATGTCCGTTATCATACCGGCGTAGGCGAACTGGATCGCGTGCTGGGCGGCGGACTGGTGCGTGGCTCCATTGTGCTGCTGGGCGGCGAGCCGGGTATCGGAAAAAGCACACTGCTGCTGCAAATCTGCCAGTACTTCGGAAAGGAACACACTGTGCTGTATGTTTCCGGTGAGGAATCCGCCAAACAGATCAAGCTGCGGGCGGAGCGTCTGGGCGTGACAACGAAAAATCTGTTTCTGCTGACAGTCACCGATGCCCAGAGCATCTGCGACACCATTTCCGCCAGCCGCCCCGATATTGTCATTATCGACTCCATTCAGACCATGCAAATGGAGGAAATTTCCTCCAGTGCCGGCAGCCTGACACAGGTGCGGGAGTGCACCAACCTGTTTATGCACACGGCGAAACAGCTGGACATTCCGGTGTGGATCGTGGGGCATGTCAACAAGGACGGAGCCATTGCCGGTCCGAAGGTCATGGAACATATTGTGGACACCGTGCTGTATTTCGAGGGAGAACGGAACCTGTCCTACCGGCTGCTGCGTGCTGTGAAAAACCGGTATGGTTCTACCAATGAGATCGGCGTGTTCGAGATGCAGGACAGCGGACTGCACGAAGTGCCCAACCCCTCGGCAATGCTGCTGGACGGCAGACCTCACGGCGTTTCCGGCACCTGTGTTACCTGTATGATGGAGGGCTCCCGTCCGATTCTGGCGGAAATTCAGGTGCTTGCCACCAAAAGCGGCTTTTCTGCACCGCGGCGGCAGACGCAGGGGTTTGACTATAGCCGCATGGTGATCCTGATCGCGGTACTGGAAAAACATCTGGGCATGTTTTTCGGAACGCTGGACGTGTACCTGAATGTAGTCGGCGGATTCCAGCTGGACGAACCGGCAGGGGACTTGGCGGTGGCACTGTGTCTGTACTCCTCGCTGGTGGACAAGCCGATCTCGGAACGGACGGTTGCCTTTGGCGAAGTTGGACTGGGCGGCGAAGTGCGTGGCATTTCCCACATTCGGCGGCGGGTGCAGGAGGCGGAACGCATGGGCTTTACGCGGTGCATCGTGCCGCATCAGTGCCTGCACGAACTGAAAGGCGGCTCCTATCAGATTCGCATTGCCGGCGTGCGGAATCTCCGGCAGGCGTTTTCGGTGCTGGAGAAAGATGCGAGAGAAACAACAGGACAAGGAGAATGACATGAAAATTTGGAAAAAACCGCTGGCAGCAGTGCTTGCCGGAATGCTCTGTATTATCAGTATGCCGCAGGTGCAGCCGCTTCTGCCGGTATTTTCGGCAGCGGCAGCAGAGGAAACGGGAACTGTCGGGGCGTTGACATATACGCTGAAATCAGATCGGGCGATCATCACCCAGTGTGACAAGAACGCCGAAGAAGTGGAGATACCGTCGGAAATTGCGGGAAAGCCGGTGCTGCAAATTGCAGAGCGTGCATTTCTTTCCCATGAAAAGCTGACTCGTGTGGTGATTCCGGACACGGTGCGTACCATAGAGAACTTGGCATTTTCACACTGCTCCCAGTTGCAGGAAGTCACGCTGCCCAAGTATCTGGTCACGATCGGCAGCAACTGCTTTTCTTACTGTGCACAGCTGGAAGAACTGGACGTGCCGAAAACGGTAAAAAATATTGGTCACAGTGCGTTTTACGGAACGGCGTGGCTGAAGCAAAAGCAGGCAGAAAACCCGCTGGTGCAGGTGAATCATATTCTCATTGATGCGAACGCCTGCACCGATACCACAATTGTGGTGCCGGACGGCGTGACGGAGATCGGTGGCTATGCCTTTTCTGTACTGGTACAACTGCGGGAGGTCGTGCTGCCGGACAGCGTGACCAAAATCGGCAGCGGGGCGTTCTGGCAGTGCCTGAAACTGGAAAAAATTCAGATTCCGGACAGTGTGACAACGATTGAGAGCAGGGCGTTCTATGTTTGTGAAGCATTGCAGGAACTGGAAATTCCGGCAGGCGTGACACAGCTTCCCGAACGAGTGTTCTCCTGCTGTGCCAATCTGGAAAAGCTGACAATACGGGGAACTCTCACAGAGATCGGAGAGGCAGCCTTTTCCGACTGCCCGAAGCTGGCAGAGATATACACCACGATGTCAGAAGCTGACTGGAACGCGATTCCCGTTGGTGCGGAAAACGAACCATTGGAGCAGGCGACAATACATTATAATAGTATCCTTGAAGAACTGCTTCTTGCCGACTTGGACAACAGCGGAAGCGTGGATTCTACGGACGTGTTTTACATTCTGCTGGGCGTTGCACAGAATGCGGTGGGTATGGATTCCGGCTGGACACCGGCACAGGAAAAAGCGGCGGACATTGACGGCAGCGGTGCAGTCGATTCTACAGACGTGTTCTATGTGCTGCTGTATATTGCACGGAACAGTGCGGGGATTCCCACCACGTGGGAAGATATTGTGTGAGAAAGGAAAGTCATATGAAAAACTGGAAAAAACCGCTGGCAGCAGTGCTTGCCGGAATGCTCTGTATTATCAGCATGCCGCAGGTGCAGCCGCTTCTGCCGGCATTTTCGGCAGCGGCAGCAGAGAAAACGGGAACTGTCGGGGCGTTGACGTATATCTTGGAATCTGACGGGGCAGTTATCACGAAATGTGAGGAAACGGCGGAAAAAGTGGTAATACCGGAAAAAATTTCCGGAAAACCAGTGACGGAAATTGCAGAAGATGCGTTTCAATTTTGTGAAAATTTGACCAGTGTGGAGATACCGGACACGGTACAGACGATCGGAAAGAATGCGTTTTGGAGTTGTCATAAGTTACAGCATGTGACGCTGCCGAAAAATCTGGCTGCTGTAGGGGATAATTGCTTTCGTTCCTGCGGCTTGCTGGCGGAATTGGAAATTCCGGTGACCTTACAGAAAATCGGCTTAGATGCGTTTTGCGATACGGCGTGGCTGAAAAATCAGCAGACGGAGAATCCGCTGGTACAGGTGAACCATATTTTGATTGACGCGACAACATGCTCTGGTACAGCGGTAGAAGTGCCGGACGGTGTGACGGAAATCGGGAACTTTGCCTTTTACAACTGCGGAAATTTGCAGAAGATCATGCTGCCGGCAAGTGTGACGAAAATTGATTGGGGTGCTTTCTGGCAGTGTTCTGGTCTGGAAACGCTGACAGTACAGGGCAATCTGGCAAAAATCGGGGAATCTGCCTTTTCCGACTGTACGAAACTGTCGGCAGTGTACACTGTCATGTCGGAAGACGAGTGGAGCAATGTCCAGATCGAATCAGGGAATGAACTGCTGGAGCAGGCGACAATACATTATAATAGTATCCTTGAAGAACTGCTTCTTGCCGACTTGGACAACAGCGGAAGCGTGGATTCTACGGACGTGTTTTACATTCTGCTGGGCGTTGCACAGAATGCGGTGGGTATGGATTCCGGCTGGACACCGGCACAGGAAAAAGCGGCGGACATTGACGGCAGCGGTGCAGTCGATTCTACAGACGTGTTCTATGTGCTGCTGTATATTGCACGGAACAGTGCGGGGATTCCCACCACGTGGGAGATGCTGGTGGCGTAACAGAAGAACAACACGCAGACCGCTTTACAATCATGAATTTTTGAACGGACAGAAAAAAGCCGTATCGGAATGGAATTACCGATACGGCTTTTTGTATGTGGTTTGTTAGGCAATACCGCACAAAGATTGTGCGACAGATGCGTCGTCAAATTTTTCGCCAGATGAAACAAAAAGCGGAGTGAATACTTGATGTATTCACGAGCATTTTTGTGAAATATGACGGGAAATTTGCAAGCAGATGGCGTGCAAAGTCGCCAGACGCTCTTTGTGCGGTATTGCCTTTACTTTGCCTGCACTTCTGCTTTTGGCTCATTGGCAGGGGTGCTGTTCTTATCCGAGAGCATTTTCAAGCCCTGCATGCCCAGAATGACTACGCCGCCGATGAGGAAGAACACAATGCTGAACGTGTGCAGTCCCATTGCCGGCTGCGGATTTTCCAGCGTGGTGGGCCCCATAAAGACGGAGTACAGGGAACCCAGCATCATGCCGATGATCAGATATACCGTAGCCCCGCGGTGTTTGGTCAGGGCATTCTGGATCAGCTTGATAATGCTGATGATGCCGGTAATGACACCCAGCCCAAAGACGAGCAGAATGGGCAGCATGTGGAGATTCAGGTGGAGCAGGTCGTGAATGCCGTTAATGATCGGAATGTACAGCCCGAAGATCAGCAGCAGCGTGGAACCGGAAATGCCCGGCAGAACCATGGCACAGATTGCAACGGCTCCCACGAAGAATGCGTAGATGTACATGCCGATGCCGGGATTACTCAGATCTTTTCCGCCGCCTACAAAAGTGTTGGCATAAGTGATCGCCACCACGAATGCCATGCCGATGAGGACGAAGAAGCTCATTTTCCAGCGGTCTTTCAGTACCTTTTTTTCCTCGTAGATCACGACCGGAATCGCGAAGATGATGAAGCCGATGAACAGGGAGGATACCCGATAGATATGGGATTCAAAGACATTTGCCAGCACCAGCACCGAGGAGCAGAAGCCGATCGCCCAGCCGATGCCCAGCTTGATGAGGTACTTGACAGCCTGGATGCGTTCTTGCTTGCTGCCGGAGATCAGGGCGTTCAGGGAACCGATAAAGTTGTCATAGAAGCCCATGAGGAATGCGATCGTGCCGCCGGAAACGCCGGGGACACTGTCTGCCAGTGCCATACAGAAACCGTGCAGAAGTGTAATTAGTTTTTTCATGTGTGTTTGCTTGTCCTTTCTTGTTTTTCGTTTTTTGTTTACAACTTATTTTATTATACACTTTTTCTGTGTGGTGATGTAAAAAGATTGTGGGTACATTTTAAAAACATCTAAAGAATATTCTGGGCAATATTGCAAAATATGCTTTTCGTACAGTTCGTCCCAGTCTGTCGGAATGCCGGCTCCCTGATAGGCAACGTAGCGGAGTATAAAATAGACATCGATAGTGTCAATGGAGCCGTCTCCGTTGACGTCCAGCTTGGTCAGCAGAGCGGCTTCGATCTCCGGATATTCCGTGAAGGTGTAATCGTGATAGCCGGCACCGTGATATGCACAATACAGCATTACCATGTAAACATCTGTGGAGTCCACCCGACCATTGCGGTCTGCATCGCCTGTGATCTGCGGGAAATTTTCGTCAGGGGGTATGGTGGTTGTGGTGGAAGTTGTGGTTGTTGAAGTCGTTGTGCTTGTGGTGGTGGAAGTAGTCGTTGTTGAAGCCGCTGTGCTTGTAGTTGTGGAAGTAGTCGTTGTTGAAGCAGTTGTGCTTGTGGTGGTGGAAGTAGTCGTTGTCGAAGTGGTCGTGCTTGTGGTGAAAGTAGTCGTTGTTGAAGTGGTCGTACTTGTAGTAGCGGAAGTCGTGGTTTTCGAAGTGGTCGTGCTTGTGGTAGTGGAAGTTGCGGTTGTTGAAGTGGTCGTGCTTGTAGTAGCGGAAGTCGTGGTTGTCGAAGTAGTCGCACTTGTAGTAGCGGAAGTTGTGGTTGTCGAAGTGATTGTGCTTGTAGTAGCAGAAGTCGTGGTTGTTGAAGTGGTCGCACTTGTAGTAGCGGAAGTTGTGGTTGTCGAAGTTGTCGTGCTTGTAGTAGCAGAAGTCGTGGTTGTTGAAGTGGTTGTGCTTGTAGTAGTGGAAGTCGTGGCTGTCGAAGCAGCTGTACTTGTAGTAGCGGAAGTCGTGGTTGTTGAAGTGGTTGTGCTTGTAGTTGTGGAAGTTGCGGTTGTTGAAGTGGTCGTGCTTGTAGTTGTGGAAGTCACGATTGTTGAAGTGGTCGTGCTTGTAGTTGTGGAAGTCGTGGTTGTCGAAGTGGTCGTGCTTGTGGTGATGAAAGTTGTAGTTGTCGAAGTGGTTGTACTTGTAGTAGTGGAAGTCGTGGTTTTCGAAGCGGTCGTGCTTGTAGTTGTGGAAGTTGCGGTTGTTGAAGTGGTCGTGCTTGTGGTAGTAGAAGTTGTGGTTTTCGAAGCGGTCGTGCTTGTAGTAGTAGAAGTTGCGGTTGTTGAAGTGGTCGTGTTTGTGGTGGTGGAAGTAGTCGTTGTTGAAGTAGCTGTGCTTGTGGCAGTGGAAGTCGTGGTTTTTAAAGTTGTTGTGCTTGTGGTGGTGGAAGTTGCCGTTGTTGAAGTGGTTGTGCTTGTAGTAGCGGAAGTTGTAGTTATCGAAGCAGTCGTGCTTGTAGTAGTAGAAGTTGCGGTTGTTGAAGTGGTTGTACTTGCTGTAGCGGAAATTGTCGTTGCCGAAGTAGTCGTGCTTGTGATGGTGGAAATTGTGGTTGTTGAAGTGGTCGTGCTTGTGGTGGTGGAAGTAGTGGTTTTTAAAGTTGTTGTGCTTGTGGTGGTGGAAGTTGCGGTTGTCGAAGTGGTCGTG